>DRGK01000018.1 GCA_011050075.1 Candidatus Jorgensenbacteria bacterium | reverse complement strand
GTACTCCTCCCAGTGGCGGCACCTCCCTATGCTCAGCAATACGAATATCAACCGCTTCTGCTTGTGCATACGCGTCATCTTTCAAAATCCGTAAGTATGCACCAATATCCCCATCACGCTCCTCAATATTTTCAAATACTGCGCGCGCAATTTCAAGTGCAGAAAACTTTTTTTCTCGAAGTCCTTTTTGAAATGATGTAATCGTAAGCTTTGAAATATCCATACTATAAAACCGGCGGGACGGAGAGATAATCGCCCTCTTTTTTAGGAAGCGCATCGCGCGCACCATCTTGAGGCAAACGCTTTTCCTCTTCGTACACATCATCGCGGAAAACGTTTTCCAAGTCCGTTCCACCGCTCATTGGTTCAACCGAGCTGGTATCCAGTTCACTCAGTTCATCAAAGTAACTAATAATGGCACGAAAATCCTTCAGCAATTGTGCCTCCTCCTCGCCTAAATCAATTCGTGCAAGCTTTGCGAGATGGTGCAGTAGTGTTTTGTTGATAACCAGTTTCTTATCCATAATGTTTCCCATTGTACGCTATTTCAGTATATTGAGAAACTCACGTTCAGTAAGTATGGTAACATTCTGTTCACGCGCATTTTTCAGTTTCGTACCTGGATTTTTTCCAGCAACCACATAATCGGTACGATAACTCACGCTTCCCGACATACTGCCTCCCGCTTCCCGTATCCGTTCTTTTGCCTGCTCACGCGTTATGGAAGAAAGTGTTCCGGTCAACACAAATGTTTTCCCGTTCAATTTTCGCGAACCTCGTGCAGTTTCATGTACAACACGAATACCGGTTGCATGAAGTTTTTTTAGTAACGCTACATGACCATCGTCATGGAACCAGTTGTAAATGCTCTGTGCTACAACCGGACCAATATCAGAAATTTGCTGCAGCACATCCACCGGCATACTACGGTACGCGGTTAAAATTTTCGTTACACTGTACACGCCACCCGCGTACGGGAACTGCTTTGCTAAAACACGCGCAGTCTCTTCACCGACGTGTAAAATCCCCAAACTGTATAAAAACCGTGCAAGCGGAATTTTCTTGCTTCCCGCTATTTCTCGTACAGTGTTCTCCGCAGATTTTTTACCAAATCCATCAAGCACCTCAATGTCTCCTTCTTTCAATGTAAATATGTCTGCCGCATCAGAAATAAGTCCTTCATCTAAAAACCTATCAATAACCCTCGGTCCCACGCCTTCAATACGAAATGCTGAACGAGATACAAAATGATACAATTGCTCCTTATTGCGCGCTCCACACTGCACATTTGAACACTTGTGCAGTACGCCGTCTCGTATAATTACTGAACTATCAATTGGACATACGCTCGGCATACGAAATGATCGTTCCTTGCCACTACGCATACCTTTGAGCACGCGGGTGATCTGCGGTATAACATCGCCCGCACGGCTCACTACCACCGTGTCTCCTATCTTCAAACCGAGTCGCTTAATCTGGTCGTAATTATGCAGTGTCGCATGCGTTACCGTCACCCCACCAACATTCACTGGTGTCATAGTAGCCACCGGCGTTAATACGCCGGTCCTTCCAATCTGCACAGTAACATCTTGAACAATGGTCGTTACTTCCTGTGGAGCAAACTTATACGCAATGGCAGCACGCGGTGCCTTACCAACCACACCCGCTCTGTCATACACAGTACCGTCATTCACGGTAACCACCACACCATCCACTTCATACAGTAAAGCTTTACGTTTTTTCTCAAGCTTTTTGTGAAACTCAATGATATCCGCTATCCCACTAACAACTTTACCTTCGGGATTTACAGGCATTCCGTAAGAACGAAGTTTTTTATATTCTTCCGAGTGTGTAGAAAAAAGCTCGCGACTCCCATACGTCCCGTACGCGTAAAAACTCATATTTCTACTTGCGGTAATTTTAGGGTCAAGTTGGCGAAGCGCGCCCGCAGCCATATTTCTCGGATTAGCGAATTGCTTTTCCCCTTTCTTTTTACGAAGGAGATTTACCCGTGCAAGCTCCCTCTTGGTTACAAACACCTCACCACGAACCACTAAATCCTTCGGGTAGCTGCCTCTAAGCTTTAAAGGTATTGCTTCAATTGTTTTGATATTTCCGGTTATATCTTCACCGTATTCACCATCACCACGCGTGGACCCCTGAATAAATATTCCCTTCTCGTAAACGAGTTCAACGGCAAGACCATCCATTTTAGGGTCACAATAAAACCCAATGATACTTTTTTCTTTTAATACACTCTTGAGTCGACGAAGCCAGTCCTGTAAATCACCTTCAGTAAATACATCATTCAATGAATGCATTAATCCTCTGTGTTTCACCTTCCGAAATTTCTTCAGCGCTTTTCCACCAACACGCTGAGTTGGTGAATCCAGAGTGATTAGCTGTGGAAATTGTTGTTCGAGGTCATACAATTCCTTCTTAAGTGAATCGAGTGCCTCCGGAGAGAGTGTTTGTTTATCAAGTACATGGTAAGCATATCGATGCTTACGAATTTCTTCTTTTAGCTTTTCAATGCGTTGCTTCGCTTGTTTCATGCCCATTAAAGTAACATACCCAACTGAAGGAAGTTCAACTTCCTTCAGTATTGCTTATTCGTTTATGAACTGTGCTTCCAGAATACGCACGGTTTTCCCGGAGTACCCTCGCGAACGTATGGTGAGTATTCCCTCATCACTACTCGATTCTATCTCAAAGCAGGCATCATCACCATCAAAAGAAACTGTCGAAAGCGGGTTATCAGGACAACTGTGCGGCGGGATACTTTCAAAAGGGTTAGGAATCTCACATCCTGGCTTAAAAATGCACCAGCTAATAAACTCAATGCCGGCATCCGCAGCGAAAATTGCTTTTGCTGAACTCACTGCATCGTTTACCTGACGCACTTGATACCACAGCAGTACGCCGGCAATAACGGAAGCGGAGAGCATTACCCCGCCCAAAATCATGATACTGAGCAACATAACCTGTCCCGATATTCTTGTTTGTTTTCTCTTCATATGCTCTATTCTAGATCCATTGGTAATATGCGCGAACTGACCGTCGTTTGAAAGTATGTCTCATATGCCAATTGGTCATCTTTAGAACCTACCGCAAGCACCGCAGTGATTCGCCACGGACTATTTACATTCAGTCTTGTTTCAATAAAGCACAAGCGCCCTATTTTGGTCTGAGAAGCATTGAGTACATCATAATCAGCACCGGTTGGGTTACCGCCTATTTTTTCAGCACGCTCTACAGTATTAGAGCCGGCATCCCAACGGTACACGATGGTTGTGGTTGCAGTACCCTTAGGCTTGGTGAATATTATCAAGTCACTTCCTATATCACAGCTCGTATTGCTATAATCAAAGTCATACCCTGAACGTATCTCGCGCGCCATCCGTTCAATAATTAAGCTTGCATCACTATTGATTGCCATTAACTGCCCAACCTGCCGCTGGGTACGAACCGCACGCACAAATACACCAGAGATGATCGTAGTCGCAATTATAAATACCGACATTGCAACAATAAGCTCGGTAAGCGTAAACCCCCACTCATTTCTTTGATTACTCATGGTCGTAGTCGCCAGTTAAAGAAGTGACTTTCCAGGATTACCTTTTTAGTTTCCCCACGCGCTGTCCACTGCACAATCGATACCACCTTAAGTTCATTATCACCCCCTGTACCAAGATTAGTAAGTTCTATGGTCCTAATAAACGATGTGGAGATTTCTCCTGCAGTATAATCATACAGACCGCTTGTAAAATCATAATTAAGTACGGCGGTACTCCGTGCACCTAAATTACTGCCTAACGCAGTGGCATTATATGCCACCTCATAACTCCCATCAGCAAGTCCAGTTCCCCACGCTGCTCTAGGAGTAGCCGTGTAGTTTTCGTCAACCAAGCTTTTCACAATCTCAATACCTTCTGCTGCAAGGTAAGTGGCGACAAACTTTTGTCCCACATCCTTGTTTATCGAAACAGCCTGCGTGAGCAGTTGTAAAAAACCGAGCAACCCGACAACGCCAATGGAAATTGCAACAATTGCCTCTATAAGCACCTGTCCCTCACCGTATCGTTTCTTCATAATTAATCGATAGTTATGATTTGTCCTGACCCAGACACGTTAACTTTTACCGCGGTGTCTCCCGACTCAATCCCAATAGTGATAGGAAACGTGTGTGAGGCAAATACTTCAAGATGCGGCGACACGAACGCAATATCAATATCATCATCCGTTACAGTTCCACCATCAAAGAGTAGATTGAAAGAGCTTCTCTGGTCTAGTGTAAATGTCTCTAAGAATTCTCCATCCACGCCGCTATCGTACCCATAACCATCAGCGTCAATGTCAATATTATCACACCCATTAATATGCACATCGCGGTATAGTGAAAAACTGTTCGTCAGCTCAGAGAAGCGTACACCAAACGCACAGGTTGTGGTGGCCTGTCCCGTTCCTACCTCTACAAACTTTTCAATAGCGAGTGCTTTCGCACGATTCAAAACGCTCACAACATACGTCTGGTCACGAAAAAGAAGAATTTGTTTCTCGCTCGAACGATTGTAGCCGAGTGTCAAAACCGACAGAAGTATCGTAATACTTATCACAACCATTACCTCAATTATGCTAAACCCCGCATCTTGCCGTTCTTGCATTATTCTCATTATAAAGGAAAATAGCTGAGTTATCAGCTATTTTTCTTGGATATAAGATGCATAAAAACCTGTACCACGCCAACTATCAAACACCAAACAGCCCCAAGTACCACTGTATAATAGACGCCCCAAAGAAAATAGAAATAACGAAACCACTGATCAGAAATGGCGCAAATGGTAATTTGTCTTTCATTGATTTCTTTTTAAGCACCAACAGTACGCTGGCAAACGCTCCGCCGATAACGAACGCGAGTAGTATAGACAAACCCATTTCTGGCCATCCAATCACCAGACCACTGGCTACTGCAAGCTTGGCATCACCCCATCCCATTGCCCTACCGCGCCCTAATAAAATAAGGCCAGTGAAGAAAAGGCCACCAACGACAGCTCCGGTAATATGGTTGAACCATACATCCTGCGAGGGAGACAGGATAAGTTGGTACTGGCGTAAAAAGGAATTATGGAACGGTAATATCATATCCACAATCGCATTTTTAGACACAGCAATAAAGACACCAATCACGCCGAGCGCTACATTAAGTCCATTAGGCACGAGATAGTGCCTAATATCTATAATGGTGATGAGAAGCCATATAAGAAACACAAGTACCCAAAATGTGACCAGTCCCCAGAAAAAGCGCGGGTCAATCCAGATATGCTGTGCGTTATAAAACCGATACAGGAACCACGGTACGACTACAAAAATACTGCCCGACAAAAACTCGACGAGCGGGTACTGCCATGAAAGGCGGTGCTTGCATGTACGGCACTTCCTGTTCTGTATCATAAACGAAAAGAACGGCACCAACTCAATCCAACTCAACTGCTTATTGCAGTATGGACACCGAGAACGCCCACTTAATTTTTTAAGATTAAAAACAGAGCTGCCCGGCTTATAACGCCAGGCAACCACATTAACAAAACTACCGACAATTGCCCCAAAAACGAACAATAGCAATAGGTATAGTAACAGCATACTTTACTACTCTATACCAATAGCGACACAGTATGCATTACTATCCGAACAGATGCAGTTCAGCGGAGGAATGAGCGGGCTTCCGATGGGGCCCACGTCATCGTTTGATTCGTAACTCTGAATTCCGGACTGACGGACTTCCTCTAAACATGTTCCTACAATGTAGCTCTGAGAGCTCTTGCGGATATATGTATATTCGCCGCCCTGCGGATCATGGGGTAGTCCCGAAACAACATCGTACACATCAAACGGATACACGCCGCTGGTAAAATAGTAATTCTCCAACCCGTTTTGCATCTGCCGTACGTCCGCAATGCGGCGCGCATCACGGGCGCGAGCACGCGCCTCACCTAAACCAACTAAAATAGCCGAGGACAGCAGTCCGATAATAGCTACAACAACGAGCATTTCTATAAGCGTGAAGCCAGTATCTCTTTTCATTATTGAGGCGTTACACAATAACGCGGACCAGTAGAGCATTTATCATCACATCCATCACCAGACGTAGCATCACCAGCCGTATCTTGCTCATCTCCTTCTAGACATGCGGTTAGTTCATACGTATATCTATCAGTAGCGACGTTGACATAGGTGTAAGCGTCTCCTTGAGGACCAGTGGCTCCAATAGTATAATCAACAGTAAGAGGATAGCCACTCGCGTCAGAGTATTCGAGCTCCAAGTCGTTCTGAATACCACGTATATCCGCTATCCTACGCGCATCGCGCGCTTTTTCACGCGCACCGGTCAAACCAACAACAACGACCGAGCTTAAAAGCCCAACGATCGCGATTACCACAAGCATCTCAATTAATGTAAAACCTTTTTGATTGTTCATATATTTCTTCTAATTACTAAATTCCGACCTTGTTGTACAGTATACCATATTTCTTTTAGAACACGCGCGATAGGTTGTATAGCGGCAATAGAATAGAAGCAAACAGAAACGCGATCATCAGCCCAATAACCACCATTAAAACCGGTTGAATTAATGCTACGAGGTTATTGACCATGTCTTCAACTTCACGGCGGTAGAACGAGTTGATCTTCCCCAATAATTGCTCCAAGCGTCCCGTTGACTCACCAACGCTTATGAGCTGCGATACGAGCGGTGGAAATTCGGGCATGGTTTCTAGCGCCTTTGACAGCAGTTCACCGCGCCGTACTCGCTCTGATGCCTGGCGCAACAACTCACGATAGATGGTGTTGCCAACGGTTCGGGATGAAATTTCCACTGCCTGCGGAATAGTCAGTCCGCTCCGTATAAGCACTTGAAACGATTCGGCAAACCGCGAAATATACAGTTTTTGAAACAGATTCCCAAAAATAGGTAGTCGCAGTAAAACTTCATCAAAGACCGCTTTTCCTTCTTCGGTCTGAAAATAATCAATTAAAAGGAGGGCAATAACAACCAATGCGATTAGAAATGCCCACCACCACGTGGAAACGAGTGTACCAATAGTTAACACAATTTTTGTATACACAGGAAGTTCCACGCCGGTTTCCGCAAAGATGGGGGTAATTTGCGGCAGTACCACTGCAATCATTAGCATAACTACTCCCATGAAGAGCACAATTACGAACGCCGGATATATGAGAGCGCTACGCACTTTAGAGGTCAGTTCAGAACGGTGTTCCAGATAGTCTGCGAGAAACTCCAGAACCTCGCTCAACCTCCCGGTAATCTCAGCTGATTTAACCATGTTGATGTAAAAATCCGAAAATACGCTGTGTTGCCGCTCAAGCGCTTGAGACAACGAAAAACCTGCGTCAATATCCTGCGCGACCTCAGCAATCACCTCTTTTAAAATAGGGCTTGGTGTCTGGCGGTAAAGATTATTCAAACTATCAGACAGCGGAACTTGTGAAGCAATGAGTGTGGCGAGCTGCCGCGTGAATATCATCATATCCGTACCTTTCACACTCTTGAATATGCTCAAGATGTGGTCATACCACTTGGTTTCAACAATCGGCTCTAAACTTAATACGAACAGGTTGTGTCCGGTTAAAATACCAACCGCTGATTCGCGATTTGATGCTTCTATGTTGCCCACCTGAAGTTTGCCCTCTCGTGTACGTGCCTTGTATGAAAACTTCATATATTCATATATTTTAAGAAGTGCGCTCAAGTAATAATCTAAACTCGGATGAATTCAGAGAGTATGCTTCTGCCTGCTCCACAGAAATCTCTTTCTTTTTCACCAATCCCACTAATGAACGATTGAGCGAGACCATACCATCTTGAACACTTGTCTCAATAACCAGATCAATTTGATAAATTTTGCGCTCGCGTATGAGATTTCGTACCGCAGAGTTCACGAGCATGATCTCAACTGCCGGTACACGACCGCCTCCGATACGCGGAATCAATCGTTCAGAAATGATTGCTACCAGCGTACCGGCGAGTTGTGACGCAACCTGCCCCTGCTGATTCGGTGGAAACGAATCAATGATACGATCTATGGTCTGTGATGCAGAATTGGTGTGCAGTGTTGAAAAAACTAAATGCCCGGTTTCAGCAGAAGTAATCGCTGTTGCCATTGTCTCCGGGTCACGAATTTCGCCAATCATAATAACGTCCGGGTCTTGGCGCAGAATGGAACGCAATGCGTCCTGGAATGATAGCGTATCCGACCCAACCTCACGCTGTGAAATAATGCACCTGTCTTGTGAAAAGATATACTCAATAGGATCTTCAATGGTAATAATATGGTCGGTGCGTTTATGATTAATTTCATCCAAGAGTGCTGCGAGCGTAGTTGATTTACCATGTCCCGCAGGACCCACAAGCAACACAAATCCTTGCTGAAGGTTGGTAAAATCATGTAGGAGCGGCGGCAGGTTCAGTTCCTCAAGAGTGCGAATATGTGCGGGGATTAACCGCAGCGCAGCCGCCATAAAGTCACGCTGGAAGTAAACATTTATCCGAAACCGTGCCTTGTCCTCAAAATGATAGGATAAGTCCAGTTGCCGCTTCTCTAAAAATTCTTGCTGCTGCTCTTCCGTTAAGATGGCCATCACTAATCCTTCAGCGTCTTCCTTGGTTAAAATCTCCTCATTCGCGATAGGTACCAACACGCTATCTATACGAACAGAAGGACGCCTACCAACTCCAATATGTAAATCGGACGCATTCTGTTTTGCGGTTGTGAGCAGTAGTAGATTAAGTTTTTGTTTATAGTCCATCATTCTTCTGTTTCTCTCAATATTTCTTCAAGCAGCACGTCACCCTCAAGTGCTTTAATGATACCGTCCTGTCGTAATGTTACCATACCCTGTCGCGTTGCTTCTTCCCATAGCGCACTCTCGGTAAATCCTGTGGTAATAAGGTTTCCAAGCTCTTTGGTCATTCGCAGCACCTCAAAGATGGCGGTACGGCCTATGGTCCCTTTCCCCTTACAGACATCACAGTCATTCTTCGGCTGCGGTTTGTACACCTCGTACGGCGGACTGAAACGCTTCGCCACATCACTACGCACCGCATCCGGCAATTTTTGCAATTCCTGCTTAATGGTGTTTTGTATTTGTTGCGGCGGCTTTTCTTTGGTACGACATTTTGGGCACAGATGTGCTACCAAACGCTGTGCCACCATAATATTTAGCGCGGACGGCAGTAAAAAGCTCGGTACACCAAGGTCTATAAGGCGCGGTATAACACCGACGGCGTTGTTGGTGTGCAGTGTTGAGAGTATAAGATGTCCGGTCAGTGCTGCATTCACTGCTAAGCCCGCCGTTTCTTTATCTCTAATCTCACCCACCATGATAATGTCCGGGTCCTGACGCAATATCTGACGCAGCCCGGAAGCAAATGAATACCCTATTTCCGGCATTACCTGTGATTGGTTCACTCCCTCAATAAAGTACTCAACCGGGTCCTCTAAACTAATTATATTAACTTCATCAGAACTAAGCTTGTTCATAATGGCATACAACGTAGTCGTTTTACCGGACCCGGTGGGACCGGTCATTAAGATCATACCGTACGGAGCCTCAACTCCTTCCTGTAGTGGTGCAAATCCGTATGGACGAAGCCCTAGTTCATCCATACTCTTTACGCCCGTTGTAGAGTCAAGTACTCGAATAGCCACCTTTTCACCGCTTGGTGTTGGAAAGGTAGAAACACGAAAGTCTATATCACGCCCAAACATGATAGTCCGAAACCGACCATCTTGTGGTACGCGCGTTTCATCTAAACGTAACCGCGCCAGAACTTTCACGCGAGATACGATTGTATGGCTTAAGCCAACCGGGAGTGTCGCTACCTCATGCAGTTTACCATCTACACGAAACCTGATACGCAGTCGTCGGCGCTGCGGTTCAATGTGAATATCAGATGCACCAATATCAACCGCCTGTCGCAGTGTTGACGCTACAATCTTAATTACGGGCGCGTCTTGGGAACTTTGCAGTCCCTCTTCCAGGGCTGTTATCTCCTGTTCCTCCTTTACGGCTCCGAACTCTTTTATCGCCGCCTGGATCTCATCCTTGTACGGCATGTACCGGCGCCACACCGCATGGAGTACTGAAGGCGTGGTAAGATACACCCCCAATCCAAGCTGGTTCTGCTTCGCAATGAACGTCAGAGCATTCTGCGCCTGCACATCTTCCGGATTAAGCATGCCTACCACGAGCATATTGTCGCGCTTTTCAAAGGGTACTACCCGGTACGTACGAGAAGTATCGTACGGAATCAATGAAATAACATCATCAGGAACCTTTTCCGGATCCATAACTTTGTAGGGAACGCTCAAAAGCTTACTTTTCACCTGTGCAACTGCTTCCTCTGGAGCTGCACGTTCTTCATATAAAATTTCTTCTGCGGATTTACCGGACGCTGCAGCGCTCTTCAAAATCTTCGCGGCGACATTCGTATCAACAACGCCCCGCTTAACGAGTTCGTCGAAAAGCTGCTGGTCTGTCATAATGTTGCGTTAGTACGGTTGAAATGGATTACTCCTGCCCGGTTGTGGAATCGCCACGTCCGCATCAAATTGTTTGAGTACTTTAAATTGTGGCGAGTTGAGCAATTCTTCAGGATTAAAGCTCAGTTGTGATAACTGACTCAAATCACGAATCTCACCAGGTACAACAATCTCAATCAACTCTGGTTTTGTAAAAAGTATGAAATATGCACCGGCGAAGAGAACACCGATAATAACAATGGCTGTGATAATACCAAACCAGTTTACCGATTTTTTTTCTTGTTCAATAATGATAGCCATAAGTAAAAAAGGTGTTAAATATTAATCTTGAAAATAGGTGTCAATCTTTAGTGTAACACGATATGAAGAAGATCCTGTTCGCTCGCCCGCGGGAGAAAATATGAAACGCTGCACATTAAAGACGCGCACATTAGTCTCTATAAACTTCAGAAACTGCTTTATCTGTTCGTATGAGCCACTAACCACTACAGAAAGTTCCAATGTACCTAAACGACGCGCCAGCGGTTGTCTGCTCGTTTCAAATGCTTTCGGACTGCTATCAAATGATGAAAACGTAACGCCCGCAGTGCGAGCAATAGAGTCCAGTTGGTTTAGAATACGCGTGGTCTCTTCGCTCCGCGGTACCGCTAAGTTGACCGTTTCCTGAACCTTAGCGAATCCCTGAAACTCTTGGACAAGTTGCTGCACTTGGTCCACTGCACTACGCTGGCTCTCAAACAAGCCCTGCTTTGAAACCAGCAACGCTCGTTTTTCAGTCACTGTGCTTAATGCGGGTCTAATCAAGGCAGTCGCAACCACAATAATGCCGATGAGAAACATTCCCGACAATAGTATACTAACTGCTCTTCGTGTTGATGCTCTCATGTTATTGCTGTAATCGTTTTAGAAACTCCGACTGGAAGGCGATGTGCAGTCCGAAACTCACCGTACCCCGCTCCAATCCAACGTCATCAATAATAACCCGCTCCACCTCAGGAGATTCCTCAAAAAGCGTTATCTGCTGTACAAAAACCTGCATTGAGTTCGCAACACCGTTCAGTATCACTACTCCTTCTTCTGCGGTGTACTGTGCCTCAGTGTAATACACCAGAGGAAGTGTGTTCTTTTCTAAAAAGGGGAATGTATTAACCGTAAATACCCGACGATCAAGTACCTTCTGCAAATTGGTGAGCTGTGAATAGAATAAGAGCAATTCTTCTTGCTCACTCTCGCTCACCTGCTGGGCGAGTGCCGCAATGTTTTCATCTACTTCTACTGTCTGCGCATCAAGATACGTACCATAGCCGTATTGCAAACCGGCAAAAATAAATATAGAGAAGAGAAAGAGAACAAATGAGAACACCATGAGGCGCCATGGTAGCCCAATGGTTATGGATGCAACAGGAAGTTGCGGCTTTGCCTGTGCAGGCGCCCGTTGCCGAACTTGCTGTTGTGGAGAAATAGGTTTCTGTTCTACCATGCTAACTCAAAAAATAACGTTTTGTGAGTCCTACTACGACCGGAAGTTCTTGAGCCAAATTCCGAATTATCGGCTCAATAGCCGGCTTATACGCAACGTCGGTGAATGTATCGGGCGACACGTACGGTATCCCCAGTTGTTCGGCGGCATGTTCTTCAATACCAAGCAACTCAGCCCCTCCACCCACAAATGTGAACTGGAGAACTTTTTTACCGTAACGACGCTCGTACAAACTTCGCGCGTACGCCACTTCCTGTATTATAACATCTAAGAACGGTAAAATTAAGCTCGATAGTTCAGTTTCTCCTCCCTTCCCCAGTAGTCCGCGACGCTTCTTGAGAGTCTCAGCCCGTTTCATGCCTAAGTCCAAGCTTTTGCTCAGTGCCCGGGTAATATGTACGCCGCCGTAATCAGTCTGACTCAGATGTTTTGCGACCCCATTATCCACAACAATCATCGTTGATGAGTTCGCGCCAATATCAACAACGAGCGTTGGTTGTGTGAGATGTGCAAGCGATCGTGCTAAAGCGATGCCATCAATTTCAAACGCAACTGCACGCAACCCCGACGCCTTGCAGATATTCTTATAACTAACAATAACTTTTTCCGGAATGCCGATGAGCAACAAACGCTGAAATCGTATGCCACGCTCATCTGCATATTCATCAACCTTCACCCAGTCAACCTGCACCTGATTGATTGGCATCGGAATGTACTTTTGCGCCTGAAACTGCACAGTCTGTGCGGTTTCTTTTTCAGATATCAGCGGTATATCCAGTAGCGTTATGAAAGAAGCGAACGAAGGAATTGAAACAACTGCAGTGGTTGATTTAGGCTTCATCTCACTTATGAGGTATTTGAGTAGTCGGGACGCCTCATGGTCAATAATATCCAATGAACTCGCCTGCAAGGCAAGATTTGCATGACCCAGATAATCATGCACTTCTATTATTCCATAGTTCTCAAGACGAAACTGTTCTCCCTTGCGCGACACCTCTGCTATCTTAATGGAGGCGGTGCCAAAATCCACACCAAGCACCGTTCCAGAGCGAAACATGTTCGCAATATCTCTTATAAAGCCAGATATTCCCAACCGCATGGTTCTCATTGTACCATAGCAATAAGGGAAATGCGTTTCACAAAATCACTACTCAACATCATATTTCCGCCACTCTGCCTCAGTTGCAGGAAGCATATTACTTCATCTCTGGTGCTCTGTAATGTATGTGAACAAAATATCACCATACGGGGTAGTTTTTCATGTTCTCAGTGCAACTCTCGATTACCCACCATACAAAACACGTGCCATCCGAACGAGCAATTTACATTAGCGGCGGCCACTTCATATGACAACAATGTCATCCGTGCGCTTATTCACGCATTCAAGTATGGTGGCACGAAAGATGTTCTTACGCCGCTGAGCAATATTATTCAGCAGTATACGAGCAGCACAATCGAGAGTTGGAAACTGGTACTTGAAAACTGCGTTGTCATTCCCATACCACTGTATCGCAGGCGAAAACGGGTACGCGGGTTCAATCAAGCGGCACTTATTGCCGAGGTGTTCATCCAACATCTCCAAGGTATTGGAAATCTCCACATCGAGTATGGCAACCTTATCAAAATCAGGAACACCTTATCACAGACAAAGCTAAATAATTACGAACAGCGTGTGAACAATGTTCGCGACAGTTTTGTTCTAAAGTACCCAGAACAAGTTGTTGGTAAAAATGTAATTCTTGTAGATGATGTCTTTACCTCCGGTGCCACGATGAAAGAAGCAGTAAAAGTCCTCAAAGAAGCTGGAGCTAAAAAGGTAGTCGGCTTCGTTATCGCAAGAGCTTAATATTCCTTTTCTATTTCTATCAGATTGACTTTCACAGGATATTGTGCTACAAACTAATACAGAACTTGAACAAAATTTCACATATGGAGGCAAGAAATGAAACGCGTAAGAAACTTCGCAGTATCGATACTCTTAGGATGGGTTATTGTTGGATGTGACTGGTTGCTGAGTCCCCAGGAGAGCACCGTTACATCGGTTACAATATTCCCTTCAGAGGCGGAGGTGTTCATCAGTAATGAACTTCAATTCACCACTACGGTGCAAGGTATCGGTGACTTCAATCCTGAA
Source organism: Candidatus Jorgensenbacteria bacterium (assembly GCA_011050075.1). Classification (GTDB taxonomy): domain Bacteria; phylum Patescibacteriota; class Minisyncoccia; order UBA6257; family GWB1-50-10; genus DRGK01. The sequence goes on along the minus strand of DRGK01000018.1, from coordinate 4,599 downwards.
GTTACATGGAGGGTAGGCGGTCACACTGACTACTACGGTTCTATAACATCGTATGGTCTCTATGCCGCTCCTGATGCAGTGCCTGCCACGGGAACAATAGTAATTGCAACAAGCGTTGCTGACATCACTAAGGCGGACACAGCGTTTGTTGAGATTGTCTCTGGAATCAGCCAAATTACTATTACTCCATCAAGAACCAAGTTGCTTGTTGGTAATGAACTGCAGTTCACTGCTGTCATTCACGGCTCTGATGGGGTAGGCCAGGACATCGTCTGGCACGTAAACGGAGTTGTGGGTGGTACTGAACCCTGTGGCTATATTACAATAGAAGATAAGCCTTTCGGTCCGAGGGAAGGCCTCTACAGGGCTCCGACGTCAGTGCCGATTGAACCATGCGGCAATGATACTGCTGGACAAGTGCTTATTACCGCGGTGAGTGCCGCTGACGCAAGTAAGTCGGATTCGGCAATCGTTGAACTATTTGCTATCAACTCCGTTATTGTATCGCCGCAGATTGATTCAATGTTTTTGAGAGAGCAGGAACAGTTCACGGCAACGGTAGACGGCGATGGCAACTTCATCGCCGATGTTACCTGGCTCGTGAACGGTACCAGAGGGGGGAGCGAGCGCTACGGATTCATCACCGAGAGCGGGTTATACACGACTCCTTTTGCCGCATTCTGTTATGATGATGGTTTGCCAGAAGAGGCAGTGGTAACCGCGATGAGCGCTGATCTTCATGAGTACGATTCAGTTTCCTTTATCGTCTTGTCGGGCATAACAGATGTTGGAATCAACCCGGTCTTGAGCGAAGTAGCGCTGGGAGACAGTATTCAGTTTAAGGTGATAATCTCCGGCAACCCCATTGACTCCACGGTGAGGTGGGTTGTCAGCGACTGCTTCAGAAATGGCAATAGCTCTGAAGGAGGAAGCGAGGAGCTCGGCACCATCAGTAAGACCGGACTCTATGTTGCGCCATTAACACTTCCTTCTACTGGCTGCGGCGGCTTCACGAAGGTAACAGTTTTTGTACAGAGTATCGTAGACCCTTGTCAGAATGCCATGGGAATAGTGTACCTAATTGAGTAACATAATAGAGATAGAGCCTACTAAGCAATGTTTAGTAGGCTCTTTTATATAATAAAGAAGTGCTATCTTTCTCTGAATACCCTTCGTTTTGTCGCTATACTTCCTTCGTCGCTGAACCGATATGACTGGTCCACTCTACAGAAAGAGAATTCATCGTCGAGATTGTCGGTAATTGCAATAGTTGTTGTTACGGTACCGCTAAGTATACGCACCTGGGTGCTTGAACCGGTGGTGGTGATTTCGGATGGATTTGCGACATAAAACTTCCACATATAGTCTTTTATTCCTAGACCTGACCGGTCATTAACCATCGCTGTCGAGGTTGCATCAAACAATACGTCTTGTCCCTCCGGCGGTTCGTCTGGGTCCCATGTTATAGAAGAGTCTTGAATATATGGTCCGTAGTGAGATGGTGTTGTAAATGTGGCGCTCGGTAAAGATGCAGTAACATCAAAACCATCAGAAACCGCTACGATTACTTCATACTCTGTGCTGGAACTTATCTTGGAATCTAGAGAATAAGTTCCCTCAACACTATCAAACCCCAGTGGATTGTTAACGAAATGTGAGAACAGGTCTCCCTCACCATACTCGGTATACGTAACACTGGAAGGAGTAAATGGAACAACCATATCAACGGCCCCCGTATTCTTGTTTTTCAGCCGGATCTCGGCACTTGCCATCATATCCTCATCAGGATCGCTGTATCGCCATTTAACTTCGTATACCGGGTTTAGCGCACACCATGTGTCCGAGTCAATAATCTCTACATTAGTAATGGTCGGCGGTTCGTTAATTAACTCAGCTCGAACAGTGCAATTTACGCATGTAGTCCCACCTGGCAGCGGCTCATTAAATCCTATCCACCCGACAATTTCGCTCCCCCACGCAACCCCAGAAAGAGGGCATTCTTTACCAACACAAGCGCCCATCTCAACGCCATAATCAACTAAACTCGGCGTGTACGCTGCTGCAATATTAATAAGAGACGAAAGAAGCGGGATTTCTAGTGTGTGCAACGGCCACTTCATATTAAAAAGTGAAGCGAATGAGGAAGCGGGTGTGAGTAGTGATGCAATTACGTCAGTACTACTACTTAGATGTACCCAGCCATCCCAACTACTACCTGTAAAGCTCTCCGGCGCCAGAAACTTTGCCCAGCCACTGAATTGATTTATATCCGAACTAAACCGCGCCTCACACGTTCCTGACTCACATCCTACCAAATCTTCTGGATGAAACGACAACCACCCATACTCTCCTGCCCATGCATTACCAGTCACAAGTCCATCTTTATCAATCTGCACGCTGTAAAGAATCGATGACGGCGTACTACCTCCTTCCGAAGCAGAGTTAAACTTAATCCACCCAACACCCTCTGGCCCGGTCTGCGCCGCCCATGCAACGCCTTTCAAAATATAAAGAAGGTCAAGGTTGACAGAAGTAAAATTAGATGGCGCGCTTTCTCCTGTACTGCTGTATGAACCACATGGGTCGCTATCCAAAACATTAAAACTGACTTTGTACTCATACTCTTCACCAAGCCCCACGTCTTCATCAAGGTACTTACGAGGCGGAGCTGAACTGAACGGACAATTTTCAGGAGTAAGTTCCGCTATCTCAGAAGACCAAGATACCGCACCAAATATCCGTCTATACACGAGAATGGTTCTATCATAGCTCTTGCCATCGTCCCATTCTAAGTAGACGTCTGCGGTACCCTGAGTAGAGGAGGCAAATACGATACGTGCTGACAAGTTTGACGGCGCCCCAAGTCCGGTCATAAATTGCCCAACTGGATCTGGAGCAAAAGCGGAACACCCGACATTTCCTGCCCCATCATCGTTACAGGCTCTTACCCGATAGTAAAAAGTTTGCTCTTCGGTAATAAATGTTATATAGTCGGTATCAACATCGCCCGCAGGATGGGTACTGTCAATTTCTAACGTGCTAAAATCGGTATTCTCTGATAACTGAAACTGATATTCAGTTTCATTGTCCACATCATCCCAACCAAACTGGAACTCTAAGTTGCCTGATTGAGCATTAAGTATTCTCAGGTTAGGTGGTCTCTTGGGAATTGTGAGGATAACTGAGGGAGATGAGAATCCTATACGAGAATTGCTTTGTTCCGTGCTGTTGTCCGGTTTATCAGAAGGAAAACATAACGCGTCGGTCTGATACGTCTGAATTTGATACTGATAAGCGGTGTCAAGACCCACTGTTATATCGTCCCATTCTCTGTTATAGGTAACAAAATCTTCCAAAGAAAATGTGCCAACAGCATTAAATACGCCCCAACTTCCAGCGCTATACTCTGAACGGGATATGCGGAAACCACTAAAAAGCGGTTCTGCGCTTGGAGTCCAAGTCAAGGTAACTGGATTGGAGTAATCGCCACTCCACCCAATAGATTGCAGATTAGTGGGAGGGTCTGGGGATGTGTTTAGAGACGGCAACAAAGCAGGTCCTTCAGGAGCAGAACCGTCATTGCAATCACCAATCGTAGGACAAGATCGTATTTTATATTCAACAGAATAGTTGGGAAGAAGCTCGGTGAACGTGTAGATAAAACCGCCAGATCCGGAAAAGGTTTGCGAGTCGCTCGGTAGCGGCTCAAGAGGGTAACCCGTTCGTGGTATATCACTCCAACTCCCTGTAAACCCGCTCCCGTCAACATTAACATCAAAATCAAATGAATCAGCCGAATCCGGTTGATTCCAATCAAGCTGAATAGCACAGGAAGAAGCTGCGGTTACGCCCGTTAAAGTAGGGACTGTCGGCTGCGCCTGGGCCACCGAAAAAACCGCGCTGCCAAGGAAAAGCCCGATTGTTAAAAAAAACGCAATTTCTTTAAACAGTTTCATAAAACCACTTATTAGGGGTAACATTCACACTTGGTACAACGTGTGTCTGACTCCATTTCCCATCGGGAATTACCACTAACATACTCCCACATATTACCTCCGGAAGTTGTAGTTCTACATGTACCGCTACCAGAGAAACCGAATTCTTTACAAAACCGTATACAGCCTTTAGTGTTATCAGAAGTTATATACCACATTCTCGCTCCATTATCACTAATTTTTGGCCCTGTTAACTCAACATATCCCCCATTAAATCTTTCACAGCTTGCATATAGCGCAAACTCATCCCAATTACCAGTCTCTGCATTGACTCTTTGCCTTAGACCTGGGCACTGGGGTACCATTACCATGTTCCCTACTACAACCAAATCGCCGCCAACAGTCAGATCTCCGGAAGTCTCAACGTCGCCGCGGTTAAGATTTATTTTCCTTGCCTGAACAGTAAATACATCAAGCGCCGTGCCATCAGGAGTCGATCCAAACAGGAATACCCCATTGGGATAAGCTCCGCCGGTAACGCCTCTGTTTGATATATTCGTCTGTCCTGGTCGGTTGCTTTGGGTAAGAATCCGCATCAAGTTCGGCTCCCCCATCCATGGGTCTTGTCCTGCGCACGGTCCGCTAACACAGGTAGCAGCCATGT
>DRGK01000017.1 GCA_011050075.1 Candidatus Jorgensenbacteria bacterium | reverse complement strand
GTAATGGGTAGGGCATGCTGTCCATGTGTTCTACCGATTTGAATTTGATCAGAAAAATTAGTTACCAACTTAGATAGTATATCAATAACTTTTTTTATTGATGGCTTTAAAGCTGCTTGATAAGCTTCTCTGAATTGCAGTATACGTCCTGTATCAATTACATCATAGCTTGTCAGCGGTATATGAACCCATTTGACAAGTTTTTTATCTATAATAGCCTGAGTCTTCTTTACCCATGCTCTAATGTCATGATGAGTAATTTCTCTTTCAACTTTATCAACTTCAGTAGTCGAAATAGCAAGAATCTCTTCTACAATGGATTCTTTTAAATTGTCTAATTCTCCTTTTGGAATTACCCCAATTTCCCCTAATATTTTTAGAGTTGCTATTTCAACTTCAGCTACTTTTTTGTAAAGATTGTCATATCCAAAAATAGGTACCATTTCCTTGGGTTGATATCTAGGATTACCTGGCAGCATTAAATTTTTACTATGAGCATTCATTATTAAAATGATAGCGCTGCACAATAACATCGTAAAGACCTGTGGACCGTACCGGGATTGAACCGGTGACCTCCACATTGCAAATGTGGCGCTCTGCCAACTGAGCTAACGGCCCCTGGTGGGCGCGGGAGGGATCGAACCTCCGGCCTCTGTCTTATCAGGACAGCGTTCTACCACTGAACTACGCGCCCGAGTGAGGAGTAAAATGGAAGTTTACTTACATTTTCTCCGAACGATGGGTGCGCAAACTTTGTTTACGCGCCCGAATGAGAAGGAAATGTCAGCGTTTCTTAACCAAGTTTAGTGCCTCAAAACCTTCCTTGTCAAACGGAGGGGCCTCTTGGCTGGTTGCTATATCAATACCAAATGTTTTATTGAGACCATCTACTAAAAATATAAAATTATTAATAACAAACCATGCGGTTAATAGAAAAAGAACTATCGCAAGTATCAGAAAGAACACTTCTTGAGAAGGCAGTTTTTTGTGGTTGGTGAAAGTTTTTGATTTTGCCATGGTATTATCGAAAATATACCCTTCCCTCCATCGTAGCTTGTATTTTTTTGTCTTTCACTTCTGTACGCAAATTTTCTATAGTCGTGAGATATCGGAAATCCTTAACTTGTTCTACGAAACCTATTATATTATCCAACGTGTCTCCGGTAACGTTAATGGAGAAGCGGACAAATCCTAAACCGATATCTCCCGTCGCTTCCTCTCCTTGGAATGAGAAGCCGAAACCGAGATCTTCCCGCTGTGCCATTCTTTGGAATTCCTGTGATATATTTATCAACTCATCCTTTTCAGGTATAACATTGTACAGAATATTGAAATGCGGCTTGCCGTATGCATTGTATTCATTACGCAGTGCTACTAACGCGTTTAACGTAGAGGTACGCTGTGCTAATTCGTGTTTGCCTTGAATAATGCTTTGTGTACTATTGTTGATATATGACCGCAAAACCATCACACCAATGAGAAGTGGTATGATGATAACCAACGCAACTCCCAGCATTATTAGTAACTTTTTTTGAAACGAGGTTATGCGTACCATCAGTGTATAGTATAGCGCATGTAAGATTACCCATAAACATGGAACAGTCCATATACTCAGTTACACATAAGGAGACATTGTATCCTTATCTGCTTCGTGAGATTACCTCGCCTCCCTCACCATTATATTATCGTGGCAGGCTTCCCGAGCGCAGTGAGCCACTTATTGCTATCGTAGGCACACGCAAGGCAACCGCGCGTGGTAAATTGTTTGCCAAGCGGTTGGCGCAAGAACTCGCCGAGCGGCGCATTACAGTCGTAAGCGGTTTAGCACTTGGCATTGACGGAGCTGCGCATGAAGGTGCACTTCTCGGCGGCGGTAAAACAATCGCTGTCTTGGCAAACGGACTGGATAGTATCTATCCACGTGAGCATCGTGAACTTGCGGTCCGCTTACTTGAACAACAAGGGTGCATTGTTTCGGATTATGTATTGGGTACTCCCCCACTTCCTAATCAGTTTTTAGAACGTAACCGTATTATCAGTGGCTTATGTGTCGCGGTCGTTGTCGTGGAAGCGCCGGCGCGTTCCGGCGCGTTATCCACCGCACGACATGCGGCTGACCAGGGACGTGATGTATTTGTAGTTCCGGGACCTGCGGAAAGCGAGTACTATCGTGGTTCTCATGCATTAATACGCGACGGTGCACGTTTAATAACGACCGCATCTGACATCTTTGACGACCTGCCGCAATTAGTTTCTATATTGACGAATCGCAGAGAACATTTATGATACGCCCATGAAACTAATTATTGTTGAGAGTCCAACAAAGGCACGTACTATAGAAGGGTTTCTTGATAAGGAGTATCAAGTGACGTCATCGTATGGCCATGTTCGAGATTTGCCGAGAGGGAATATTGGTGTTGATGTTGATGAAGGAACCTTTGAACCGAAGTATGTAATTCCAACGAAGGTGCGTAAGCGAGTTACGCAACTGAAGAAGTTAGCGCAGAAAGCCGACCGCATTATCCTCGCAACTGATGAAGATAGAGAAGGTGAAGCTATTGCGTGGCACTTAATACAAGCACTTGAGCTGCCGGAAGATAAGGTGGACCGCATTGTGTTCCACGAAATCACCAAAGATGCCATTCAACATGCGCTGGCACACCCGCGCAGTATCAATACAGGTCTCGTTGACGCACAACAAGCACGGCGTGTACTTGATAGACTCGTCGGGTATAAACTCTCCCCGTTTCTGTGGAAAAAGATCGCGAACCGACTTTCTGCCGGAAGAGTGCAATCGGTAGCGGTGCGATTGATTGTTGATAGGGAGAATGAGGTACGGGCATTTACATCCGAAAAGTACTGGACTATTGAGGCAGTATTTTCTGATTTTGAAGCCGCTCTTATAAAAGTTGGCGATGAGGCTTTTCCGAAGCCGGGTATGAAGGATAAGAAAGAAGCAGAACACATTGTACACATACTCAAGAAATCAGATTTTACCGTTGCTTGTGTAGTGCGTAAGCAGAAGCACCGCTCTCCCCTGCCGCCATTTATCACAAGTACGCTGCAGCAGGAAGCGAGTAGACGATTATGGTTCTCTGCACGGCAGACCATGCGCATTGCGCAGAAATTATACGAACGCGGTCTTATTACGTATATGCGAACCGATTCCACTAATATTTCAAAAGAATCATTACAAGCAGCCCGTGCGTGGATTAAGAAAGAACTTGGGAGTACATATGCGCTTCCCGAGCCGCGCGTGTTTAAGAAAAAATCACGTCTTGCACAAGAAGCACATGAGGCTATCAGGCCGACTAATCCCAGTTCTGTTCCGCAGAGCATGGGAGGGAAGGTTATTCCAAAACTTGAAGAGCGCGAAGTAAAGTTATATGACCTTATTTGGCGTCGATTCATTGCTTCACAGCTGCCGCAAGCCCTCTTCAATCAAATTTCTGTTGATATCATTGCGGTAAGTGATAATAATGAATATACACTGCGTGCAACCGGGCGCAGTACGCAGTTTGATGGATTTTTAAAAATTTGGGAACAAAAGATTTCTACGAATGAGTTGCCTCCACTGAGCGACGGTGATAAGCTCACATTAAACCAAGTACGTGCTGATGAGCATGAAACCGAACCGCCTCCTCGTTACAATGAGGCAAGCTTGATTAAGGTGCTTGAAGAGTATGGTATTGGTCGTCCTTCAACATATGCACCTATCATATCAGTTATTCAGGAACGCAACTATGTTGAACGTGATGAACGGCGTCGGTTTCAGCCAACCGAGATTGGAGAGATTGTGAATAATATGCTCACGGAGCATTTTTCTCAAATTGTTGATATTAGTTTTACTGCAAACATGGAAGAAAACTTAGACGATATTTCTCAGGGTAAAAAGGAGTGGAAAAAGATTATTGCCGCATTCTATGATCCGTTCGCCCGCAACTTAGAGAAGAAGTATGAAGAAGTTGAAAAGAGGGAGTTTATACAAAAAGATAAAGAGACGGACGAGAAGTGTGAAAAGTGCGGTAAGCCGATGGTGATTAAAATGAGTCGCTTTGGAAAATTTATTGCCTGCACCGGTTTTCCCGAATGCCGCAACACAAAGTCCTATCTAGATGAGTCAAACACTTTTGGGGATTGCTCTGATTGTGAAGATGGTAAGATCATCCGCCGGAAAACCAAGAAGGGACGGTTTTTCTACGGATGCAGCAATTATCCGGACTGTGAATTTGCAAGTTGGAAAAAACCAGGGTCTGAAGAGGAAGAACCTGAGGAAAAGCCCGAGGAAGAAGTAGAAAAACCCACCTGATTATCAGGTGGGTTTTTTCTTGAGTATTAAAAAGCTGTACGCATGTGGGTTTTTTTCATCCGGTTCGTGGTCTTCTTGTTCAACCACTTCCCAATTTTCCCAATTAATATCAGGAAAGGATGTATCGCCACCGATGGTGGCGTGTACCCGCGTGATGTACATCTTGTCAGTATATGGCAGGAACGTGCGGTATATTGAGGCACCGCCAATGACCATAATCTCGTCGGCGTCTTCTGCAGCATGCAATGCTTCCTCGGGCGTCTGCACAACCACACATCCTTCAGCATGGTACTGTGGATTGCGGGAAATTACGATATTGGTTCTTCCAGGGAGCGGCCTACCGATAGACATGTGCGTCTTTCGACCCATAATAATGGGTTTGCCCATCGTAACCTTTTTGAACCGTATAAGGTCTGCGGACAGGTGCCACGGAAGCTGATTGTTCTTACCAATAATCCCACGTTCATCCATAGCCACAATAATCGAAACCGTCATTGCTTTAGTCATCGTTACACCGCCATTTCTGCCTTGATTGCGGGATGATGTTCGTAGTTTTCAAGAGAAAACAGCGCATCAAGATCTTCTCTGCTGAGATTGTCTCGATCCTTCAGTTCTCGTACGAACGTATCGGTGATGTCAGAGCTTATTGAGAGACGCGGACGGGTAAATGGTTCCCGACTCAACTGTTCTCGGACTGCATCAAAGTGGTTGTGATAGATATGAGCATCGGCAAGTGTTATCTGTACCGTTCTCGGTGTCATTCCCACTATCTGGGCAATGATATATGTGAACAAGCCACACGATGCAATGTTGAACGGCACGCCGAGAAACATATCACAGCTCCGCTGATACATGGTCAAATGCAGTCCGTTTTCATCGTCAACGTGAAACTGGTACAGCAAGTGACATGGGGGCAGTGCCATTTGGTCAAGTTCGCCAGGATTCCAGGCGGTGATGATATGACGGCGGTCAAAAGGATCATTTTTCAGTCCATCTATGAGCCGCGCGACTTGGTCTATTTCTTCACCATTCGGTGTTCTCCACGAACGCCACTGAACGCCATATATACGACCGACATCGCCTTCAAACTCCGCTTTTGGTTTCCAGTACGGCGCTTCCGCATTAGCTCTCCATATCTTGGCGCCGAGTCGTTCCAGATATCGTTCATCCCTGCTTCCACTCAAGAACCAGATCAGCTCTGCTCTCATCGCCTTGAACGCAAGTTTTTTGGTGGTTACTGCCGGAAAACCATCTTGTAAATCGACAGTTACATGTTTACCAAACAACGCACGAGATGGAATACCGGTTCGGTTATCTCTATCAATACCGTTATCCAGAATGTCTTGTAAGACCGCTAAGTATTCTTTCATAATTTCTTTTATCTATTGTTAATAAATCTACCACCAATATCATCAATGGACAAATATACCGTCAACACAAGAACGGCTCACCTGAGGTGAGCCGTTCTTGTGTTTGCAGATTACGTATTCTTACATACCCATTCCCATTGGTGGCATTCCTCCTCCACCCATACCGTCATCACTTCCTTCTTTCTTTGGGATGTCTGATATTACTGCTTCGGTTACCAAGAGCATTGATGCAATGGAGACCGCATTTTGAATTGCTGAACGGGTGACTTTCACGGGATCTACAATGCCCGCAGCCATCAAGTTTTCATATTTACCTGCAGCTGCATTAAAGCCCATGTCTTCCTTTCCATTCAGTACCTTGTCCAGTACTACTGCTCCATCATACCCTGCGTTTTCGGCAATCTGTCGCAGCGGCGCATACAGCCCTTCCAGAATGATCTTTGCGCCGACCACGCGAGCCAGTTCATCTGTGTCAATAGTTTCAATGTATTCCTTGAGTTTCTTTGAAGCGCGTACGAGTGCAATACCTCCGCCGGGCACGATTCCCTCTTCAATTGCTGCTTTAGTAGCGGAAACCGCATCTTCAATTCGATGCTGCACTTCCTTCTGCTCTACCTCGGTTGCCGCACCAACTTTGATCACTGCGACACCACCGGAAAGTTTGCCGATGCGCTCTTCAAGTTTCTCACGGTCAAAATCAGACTCGGTGCGTTTCAATTGTGTACGGAGTTGGTTTACTCGCTTCTCAATATCTGATTTAGATCCTTTACCGCCAATGATGGTAGTGGAGTCTTTTGTGGCGACAATACGATGTGCATGTCCAAGTGCGGTAAGTTCAATGTTTTCCAACTTGAGTCCAAGTTCCTCTGAAACATACTCGGCGCCTGTGACAATCGCAATATCCTGCAGCATCTCTTTTCGGCGATCACCAAAACCCGGCGATTTTACTGCCAGTACGTTAAACGTACCGCGCAGCTTGTTGATCACGAGTGTGGCGAGCGCTTCGCCCTCAACATCTTCTGCAATAATAATCAACTCTTTCTTGCCGCTCTGCACAATTTTTTCCAGGAGAGGCAATAAATCACTGATAGTAGATATCTTTTTATCGGTAACCAATACGTATGGGTCCTTGAGTGTTGATTCCATTCTGTCACTGTCGGTTACCATGTACGGTGAGATGTATCCCTTATCAAATTGCAGTCCTTCAACAATTTCCTGAGATAGTCCCGATGTCTGTGATTCTTCAACGGTAACAACGCCATTCTTACCAACGCTGGCAATAATATCAGCGATCATTGAACCGATATCTTTATCGCGCGCTGAGATAGTTGCCACGTGCGCTGTCTCGTCTTTTGTTGTTATCTTTTTAGAGTGCTTCTTGATGTAATTAACAACAATATCAACTGCCTCGTTCATGCCGCGCCGCAGCGCAATTGGATCGAGTCCGGAAGATATATTCTTGATACCCTCCTTAATAAATACCTGCGCCAGTACCGTTGCGGTCGTGGTGCCATCACCTGCAACATCATTGGTTTTAGAAGCAACTTCCTTAACCAACTCAGCACCGATGTTCTCTATCTTGTCTTCAAGCTCAATTTCTTTCGCAATGGTGACACCATCTAATGTTACCACCGGTGAGCCAAACCCTTTATCAAGAATAACTGCACGACCGCGTGGTCCTAAGGTAACTTTTACGGCGTCTGCAAGCTGGTCTACTCCCCGCTTGAGCGCGGTACGTGCCTCTTCACTAAATAGAATTTGTTTTGCCATGTATCGTACTATTTTTTATTATCAATAATTGCGATAAGGTCATCTTCGTCTGCGACGAGATACGTCTTATCGTCAATTTCGAACTCAACTGGTCCATAATTTTTGAAGAGCACCATGTCACCGACCTTTACTGACATGGGTATACGCTCTCCTTTCTCGCTACGTCTTCCAGGCCCGACCGCGACAACCTTTCCTTTCACCGGCCGATCCTTTTCAACCGTGTCGGGGAGTACAATTCCCGACTCAGTTGTCTTTTCTTCTTCTACGGGCTCAAGAACAACCCGATTTTCTAATGGTTTTAGTTTCATATTTGTATTTGTAGCACTTACGACCTTTTGTTGCTACTGCCACTTAAGTATATGGATGAAGTGGTTGCTGTCAACCCCGTTATAGCTCATACGCTTTGCAATATTGGGGAAATTTAGGTACAATAGAGCCGTTTTATGAATAAGCTACTAACACACTATCCGCCAGAGAGCGTGGTACATAGAGCATATGCGTTTGCACGTACGGCATATGACGGCAAGATACGCGTAAGTGGTGAGGACTATTTTTCTCACTGCCTGAAAGTTGCCGAGCTGCTGCATGACTGGAAGCTGGATGAGCCAACAATCGCCGTGTCACTGCTGCATAATATTGAGAATGAAGACTTTTCTCAGGAATATATTGAGGAGCATTTTAATGAAGAGATTGCATTTCTCGTTGACCGTCTCCACCGTCTAAAAGCTCTCACGTATAGCGGTAGGCGTGAGCAAGCTGAGTACTTTAGGAAATTATTGATAGCACTCAGTCAGGACCTGCGCGTTATCTTTATTAAGCTCGCCGACAAATTGCAGGATATGTATACGCTCAGTTCACTATCTGATAGCGAACAGCAGCGTATTGCACAGAAAGCGTTTGATCTCTATGCGCCACTTGCCTACCGTCTTGGTATGCAAAAGCTGGGCGGTGATTTTAAGGACCTTGCGTTTCCCTACTTATACCCAAAAGAAAATGCGTGGTTGAGAAAAACCGTCAGTGAGCAATTTGCAGAACGTCAGCGGTATGTAGAAAGCTTAACACCGCACATACTGGATATTTTGAAACGCGAAAGTATCGTGCCGTCTCATATTGATGCACGAGCAAAGCGGTATGCCAGCTTGTACAAAAAGTTGCAGCGGTATGATATGGACCTGGATAAAATATACGATCTCGTAGCGCTTCGCATTATCGTGGATACCGTAGAGGATTGTTACAGTGTTCTTGGTACGATACATGAACATTGGGAACCGTTGCCCGGGCGTATTAAGGACTACATTGCAAGACCAAAATTGAACGGGTATCGCAGTTTACATACCACCGTTCGGTGTATTGACGATAGGATAACCGAAATTCAGATTCGTACAAATGAGATGCACGAAGAGGCTGAGCTTGGTGCCGCAGCGCACTGGATATATCAACAGTCAAAGGGCACGAAAGATTATTTCTTGCGTAAGTCGGTGCGTCCGGACGAACGTGAGTTACTGTGGGTGCGTCAGTTGAGTAACTGGCAAGAACAGTTTAAGTCTTATGAAGACTTCTTAGAATCAGTTAAAAGGAATTTCTTTACTGACCAAATTTTTGTTATTACTCCAAAAAACGATGTTGTTGACCTTCCCATTGATGCAACACCGGTTGATTTTGCGTACCGAATTCACAGTGAAGTCGGTGATTCTTGTGTTGGTGCAAAAGTGAATCAACAAAATGTTTCACTTGACCATATTTTAAAGTCCGGTGATGTGGTAAAGATACTTACCCAAAACGGAAAACAGCCATCAGAGGCATGGTTGGGTTTTGTAAAGACTTCTATGGCGCGTGACCGCATTAAAGCAGCACAGCGCGCTAAAATTAATTTACTCAAGGAAAGAGGTAGAGCCCCTCGCTAACCAATACTTTCTTCGTCGAGAAGTTTATTAAGTAGGGATTGCCATCGTTCGTGTGAATCAAATGATATGGTTATTTTTCCTTTTTCTCCCTTACGTTGTATCCGTACAGGTGTTTCGAGCCGTTCCTCGAGTTGTTGTTCCCAGAACACATCTTCTCTGGTTCTGGCAGCTTTTTGTTTTTGAACTGAACGTGCGGTGCGCGGTTTTTTCCGTCCATGGAGCATGTGTTGGAATTTCTGCTCCTGTTCGGCAAGATTCTCTATAGCGAGCAGTGTCCGCGCCTGTGATTCGGTGATGGTTCGGGAGGTAACTGCCTCTTGTATGTGGGTTGGCAAATTAAGTAGGCGGAGCGTATTTGCAACTGTTTCTCTGCTCTTTCCTATTCGTGATGCTATTTCTCGCTGTGTCAGTTGAAACTCATCTTGTAAACGTGCATATGCGCGCGCTGCTTCAATTGGATTGAGATCTTCACGCTGTATGTTCTCAATGAGTGCGATGGAAAGCTTATCTCTGTCAGCGGCAACATTTCTGATAATGACCGGTACTCGCTCCAAACCGGCACGTTTTGCGGCACGGAGCCGGCGTTCTCCTGAGATTAACTGGTACGTAACGCGAGTCCCTTCCGATATTTCTTCCTCAATTTTTGAGGCAATGAGCGGCTGTGAGATGCCGAATTCTCGGATTGACTGTGCGAGTCCCTCTAACCCTTCGTCTTGATACACGTGACGTGGTTGATAGGGATTTGGCGTTATTTTTTCTATCTCAATCTGGAAAATAACCAACGCATCTTGATTATCATCTCTCCTTACCTCAGACAAATTCTTTTCCGGTTTTTGTTCCGGTTTTTGCGAGGGAATCAATGAAGCTAAACCGTCTCCTAATGCCATTCCTACATAGTATCAGATATTACTGTTAAAAATGAGAGCAAACTAAAACAGGGTCCTTTGTGAATATTTTAAGTGTGCACTATGTTCGTATAATTCGGGTCACCATGGTAAAAAAATACCTTGCAAAGAACTCCCCGAATCATCGAACAGAGTGATACCCTTAACACTCACAACGATTCCCTGTCTTAGTTATTACGTACGTACGAGTTCGCCATTCAAACTACCCTTTCATCACACGCGCGCTCCAGCGGCCGCTAAACCACACACATAACAAAGAGAGTAACTAAACGTGAACTATACACCATAGTATGGTGTCGTCTGTATATGTCAAACAGGTTCGTCATCCATATCTGTGGACAACGGTACAGCTTGTTCCTGACTAATGAGCTCCCGTGCCAGCGCTTCATATGCCTGCGCGCCTAATCCCTGTGGGTCATAGAGAATAATGGGACGCTTTAAGCTTGGTGCTTCGGCTAGGCTGGTAGAACGCGGTATGCGTGTGCGGTATATGTAGTGCGGGAACCGCTCGTGAATTTTCTGTGCGACGTTGCGTGAGAGCTCTTCACGCTCGTCATACATTGTCAGTAATGCACCGGCAATTTTTAGTGGATGTCCCATATTGTTCTTAATAAGGTCAATGGTCTTAAGCAGTTGGTTGAGTCCTTCCAAGCTATAGTACTCACACTGTACTGGTATGAGTACTTCATCGGCAGCGATGAGTCCGTTAATGGTGAGCAAATTTAGACTCGGTCCCATGTCTATTAAAATGAAGTCATAGTACGAGCGTATCTTATCAACAAGTCCGCGCAGGAATCGTTCTCGGTTCGGAACATTTACTAATTCAACAAGCGCCCCCGAGAGGTCTGCGGATGATGGAATGATGTCCAGATTAGAGAGGTATGTTTGCTTCACAACCTGTTCCACCGGTTGTTTGTTAAACAGCGCCTGATACACGGTTTCATGACGCGGGTCGTACGTAATGCCAAAACCGACACTTGCATTGAACTGTGGGTCGAAATCGATCAGGAGCGTCTTCTTGCCAAGGAATGCTAAGTATGCAGCGAGGTTCATTGCTGTTGTGGTCTTCCCTACCCCACCCTTTTGATTAAATATAGTAATAACGCGTGCCATAATGGTGTGTGCCGAGGGAGGGACTCGAACCCTCACGATGTTGCCATCACTGGATTTTGAGTCCAGCGCGTCTGCCAGTTCCGCCACCTCGGCTCTTTTTGATGATGCCATATGCATACTATAAAGAAAAGAGAGGGTTTTAAACCCTCTCTTTTTATATGAGCTCTATTAGTTCTCCGAGTTTACGTATGATAAAGTCGGGTTCAGTCGCATCAAATAGATGCTCGTCTATACCATCGGTTAATAAAGCGATTGAAACCACCTGCGCTTTCTGTGCATATCGTACATCGGATGGTTGATCTCCCACATACCAACATTCTTCTGCCCGGAAATGACTCATACCCACAATCCAGTTTATGGCCCCTGTTTTGTCCACCTGCTCGGTTTCAAGACAAGAGAAATACCGCATCAAACCATATTTTTTCAGGAACGGATTAATGAGATGTGACCTCTGCGCCGTTACCAGTCCGAGTTGTACATCCTTTGATACCAGTTCATTGAATGTTGGTATAACATCATTGAACAATCGGGCATGTTCCATGCGCTCTGTATAATAATCGGCATACCGTTCCCGAAACTCTTCCGTGGACACTTCAGCTCCCCGGGAGCGTAAGGGTACCACATAGTTACCGTCCGCTTCCTGAACCTCTTTCATGAAGGTTAACATATCCGGAGGCGGAATACTGAAATCAGCGAAGAGTGCCTTGACTGACGGCCACGTCACCGCCATCGTGTCATTAAGCAATGTACCATTCCAGTCAAAGAGAATAAGTTTCACGCGTCCCATACAATCTTCCTTTATGTGTTGTGAAAGTACTGTTGGTAGCATAGTGGCAGATGCGTTTTTGTCAACAAAAAAGAGCGCGGATGCGCGGCACTCAAAATGCTGTGGACGTAAGTTCATATGGGTTTGAGTCCCACCCCGGGCACCAGTTAGGAAAAGTCAAGCAAGCAGAAATTCAAGAATTATATTTTTTGGCTATTTTTTTAATCCATTGACATCCAAATCATATTTGCGATAAGGTCTATGTCAAAGGTCGATAAGTAATAAATAATCATTTTTACTTAAAAGAACATGCATATACAAAAAACAAGAGATTTCTCTACTACTTACCGAGTAGCTACCATAGTTGGATTAATGCTTATAGTAGTATTGTCGGCGGCGGCTTTCAGTACAGTGCAGGCAGGACAGCACACTGGAACCGTTACTGTCTTTACGGCCGGGATAGATGACAACTTTGTCCCGCCATTCGAGCCAACCTCGCCAAGTGCCGACCTTCTGCTTAAGATGGATCCATATGGCGGCGGTAACAGGGCCTTGTTCCCTCACAGACAGTTTGACGATAAGGCCGTCAACAGGGTCTTTGGTCATACATTTACCGGCCTGCCCGAAGACATTCAAGCAGCAACACTCGAGATTCGTATGTTCGCGGGTGGCAGTAGTTTAGTATCAAACGACGCCATTCATCTTGAGCTTACGGGGATCAATGACGCTTTCAGTTCCTGGGGTTTAGGGCTTACCGCCTTATTCGGACAGCCGTGGATCGGAGGAAGCGACCAGACCTTTAATTTGAATCTCGCGAATCTGTCTCCTGATGGGCAAGGCGATACGAATATTATCTCCTTCATGAACGCAGACAATGCTCTTGATGTCTACGTGCAGGACGACACCGCGGTTGATTACATAATCCTTACCGTGGCGCACGGAGGAAAGACGGTTACTATTTGTCATATCCCGTCCGGAAATCAGTCCGCTTCTCAGACAATAACAGTCAATGCTTCTTCAGTGAACACTCACCTCAATCACGGGGATACTCTGGGTGAATGTGATGATAATAGTGAGCGTAGTCGCGGTAGAAGGTAAGATAAATTTCTTCTGTTTAGATTCTGAAAACCGCCTTCAAAGGCGGTTTTCAGATTTGTCCTTATCCTTTTTATTTATTTGTCTTCAACGTCTGATACTTCGTACTCTTCTATCCGTTTCGTTCCTGGCTCTAAGTGCTCAGCAATAGCTTTTACATGATCGCCTATATGAAAGAGCATCGCAATCGCTTCAAGTATGATGCGCAGGAATAGAATGTATGCCAGGAAGAGAAGTGGTGCAACGATGACTGCGAGGATTCCTAAGCCGGTAGAATCTCGAAAACCCCCAATAATCGTCAATACACCAAGTGCGCCAGCGAGTATAATATTTGCCCAGTAGATAATGACAAAGATACGAATGGTAACAAAGTGCTTGAATGAAAAATCAAACAACGATGCCCAGAAACGACCCTCTTTTGATTTTTGTGACCCCAGTTTCATATAGGTTAGTATAGCATACTATGATTACTGAATTAGAGTGCCGACACATGTCTTTGTGTCCAGATAAGTTGCTATACGGTCAAGGTGTGCTCCGTTTATGATCGCAACTTCCATATTGAGCGCTTGTGCCTTTGTTCCGGCGATAGGATCAAAGGGAGCATGCAGTCCCGGTTGCCACTCGGTTCCGAATAGCTCTTGAAACTGTTTCCATGAGAGTTCTTTAAGCGGCTGTGCATCGGTATGTTCGTTCGGGTTCTTATCATACACATAGTCAACGTTTGTAAGATTTATTACTCGTTTTGCGTGCAGCTGTTCTGCTAACAGTATGGCGATATAGTCCGTGCTCCATCCTGGTTTCCAGCCAGCGCCGATGAGTACTGATTCTTTGAAATCAATTTTCTGTGTCGGGTCAGTAATGACGTTTGGGTATGCGTCATTACTAAAGAGAGCTTTTATGAGATATGCGTTTAGGCGTGTTGCATGGATACCAATCCAGTCAAGCTCCGACTGGTCTGATATTTTCAGTGCGCGTGCTGCTTTTTGATATGCGCGTGCCATTCCCCCACCACCGCACACAATAACGAATTGTTCACCATTCCGTGTACGTTCTAAAATAAAATCACGAAGTTCCTCTAAAAAATCAACGTTCACACCATCGGGTGCAATCAGTGATCCTCCAACAGATAACACAACAGTATTTTTATGCATAGTTGATGCGGGGATACTAGGACTCGAACCTAGACTAAGAGTTTTGGAGACTCTCGTGCTACCGGTTACACCATATCCCCACCATATCGCCTACTTTTTGACTTCTTTGTGAACGGTATGCTTTTTACACCACCTGCAGAACTTCTTGAGTTCCAGCTTGCGCTCTACCGTCTTCTTATTCTTATGCGCACGGTAGTTGATGCGGCTGCATCCGTCACATTTCATCTTTACTAAGTTTTTTGTGAATATCCCTTTTGCCATATCCTTATCTTACAAACTTTTCATGGAAATACAAAATTAGTGAGCCCACGGTCGGAATCGAACCGACGACCTTTTGCTTACCATGCAAATGCTCTGCCAACTGAGCTACGTGGGCAAATGAGAGAGATACGTGGGTATATATGGACAGTTGTTGTAGTGTACCGTCAATTTTGAAAGAAGTATATGAGCCGGCGGAGGGATTCGAACCCACGACCTGCTGTTTACAAAACAGCTGCTCTGCCAACTGAGCTACACCGGCAAGTGAGAAGAACAAGTAAGTTATGGATCTTCATCATTGTATGAAAATGTGACACAGCATACAAGTGATATTGATTAATCTGTTGTTTTTTTCTATACTATCCCTACCCTACAGATATGAACAAAGAAGAAATTGGAAAATTAAAACCGGGTGCGCGTGTACGTGTTTGGGAGCGCATACAGGACGGAGAAAAGGAACGTGAAACCCCGTTTGAGGGTATCGTTATCGCGCGGAAGCACGGAACTGAACCGGGTGCGAGTTTTACGGTACGTGCCAGTATACAGAATATTGGTGTTGAAAAAGTATATCCCATACACTCACCAATGCTGAAACGCATAGAGTTTTTGGAAGTACCGAAACGTATAAAGCGCTCAAAGCTGTATTATTTGAGAGATCTACCGGTACGCAGGATTCGAGAAAAGCTTCGCAAGCTTTATAAGTAAATTTAAAAACACCCCGCTGCGGGGTGTTTTAAGTTGTGCCCAGGGCGGGAGTCGAACCCGCACGAGCTTGCGCTCACTGGCCCCTCAAGCCAGCTCGTCTACCAGTTCCGACACCTGGGCAATAGGAATACCTTCGTTCATTCTAAATATATTTTGTGCTTTTGTAAATTTTCTATGGTTAGAGAAAATAAACCTTAGGACGTGAAAAACTCCACGCAAGCGCGGAGTTCTCCAGTGAGCTTCGAATATTCTATCAACAATGTATGGGGCTTTTCTTTATATATTTTGCAGATAGTGCAATATTTTTTTTAAATCTTCCGGTATGGGAGCTTCAAATTTCATAAGCTTATTATTTAATAAACCAAACTCGATTGTTTTAGCATGTAAGAAATGGCGTCCTATATTAAAAGGATTCTCTTTTCGACCGTACATAACGTCCCCTACCACCGAATGGTGAATACTCGCCATGTGTACGCGAAGTTGATGTGTTCTGCCTGTCTTTGGAAAGAGTTCTGCAAGTGTAAATATTTCACCACCTTGTTCAAAGTATTCAAGCGAATGGTACTCAGTTACTGCATCTTTCACCATTTTCATTTTTTTGCCGCGAGTAGTTCGACGTATCGTACCCGGCTTCAATCCAATAGGAGTATCAATGAGCCCCCGCTTTGGAAGCTTTCCCCACACGAGTGCAATGTATGTTTTCTGCGCCTTCCGTTCTTTGAGTAAATTTTTAAAGTAGTCAAAGAATTCCTGCGTGCGCGCGATAACCATAACACCCGATGTTTCTTTGTCTAACCGGTGTACAATACCGGGTCGTATGCTTGGCTTGTCGCCCACGCTGCTCGCTTCGGGATATCGTGCAACGAGCCAGTCTGCTACCGTCTCTTCTTTGTTGGGCACGTGTTTTACACTGGATATTTGTATCTGATGTACAAGTATTCCTGCTGGTTTATTTAGCACAGCAAAGTTTTTATTTTCGTATATGATTTGTATATGCATATGTGTCTTGACTTATGAGTAGATATATGATACTTTACGAACGCGTCTTAAGTATACCCCGTCAGGGGGTTTTTGTTTGGAACTAATGTATATAAAAACCGCATATATGGTATTGGTAGCGAGTATGGTGTTTATGTTTGGGTTTTCTACTCCTAACGCTCCCATATCTAACGAACAATCACAAGAAGAAGAGGTTTCCAGTGATATATCTCGTACGCTTACCAATATTTGGATAACGGCATACTCAAGTACGCCTGAAGAAACTGACGATACGCCATTCATTACTGCATCGGGTGAACGGGTGCGTGATGGTATTGTCGCCGCGAACTTTTTGCCCTTTGGCACCGAGGTGCGCATCCCCGAGTTATTTGGTGATAAAGTGTTTGTCGTCAAAGATCGTATGCATCGGCGGAAGACGAACTTCGTTGATATCTGGATGCCTTCTAAGCAGTTGGCAAAAGAGTTTGGTATTCATCAAACAGATATAGAGGTGTTGATTGAGCCGCCCGTTTCACTCGTGCGCTCAAATTAAGCAATACGCCACGTACATGGTATAGTACTATATATGATACAAAAGCGTGTTACCTCATATATTATATACGGTTTGGCAGCACTGTTTGTTTTTGCTGCACCACGTTTTTTTCAACTATTAACTGACTGGTACTGGTTTGTAGAAGTTGGTTTTAGTACTATTTTTACCACTATACTGTACTCTAAGATTTTCTTGGGATTAGGTGTGGGTGCTCTGACTTTTTTTATTATCTACGGTAATCTTTGGTTGGCTAAGCGACTTGTTGCGTCAGTCCCGTTTACTATCAATGTGCGTGGAGGCGAACGTGGAGAGACTATTAAGATTAAAGAATTAGACGCGGAAAAATATATTAATAAAGGCACCTTACCCATCTCTCTTGTGCTAGGATTTTTGACCGGACTATTCGGAGTGAGCAGTTGGGAGACAGTACTAAAGTATTTTAACGCGACACCTTTTAATATACTCGATCCAATTTTTGGTCGCGATATTGGCTTTTATTTTTTTGATTTACCGTTTATACAGTTTTTGGTCGGGCTTTGGTTCTGGCTTATTATTGCTTCTCTTATAGGAACTGCCGCGAGCTATGTTTTGCGGGGCGCTATTACCTTGAGACAGCCGGTGCCGGGCACGGTTATGAAATCTTTATTCATGGAAAAGCCGGCCAAAATCCATCTATCAATACTCATCGCTTTTCTATTTGTTTTAACAAGTTTCAAGATTTACGCTATAGAAATTCCCTCTTTGCTCTATGGTTCTACAGGACCGTTTACCGGCGCCAATTTTACCGATATTAATGCTGTGTTGCCGTTCTTGAAGACACTTATTTTTGTTGCCATCATCGCAGCTGTACTGACTGTGATGAATATGTTTAAAACGAATAATCGATTTATTGTTTTAGGTATCGGTATTTATGTCATAACTTCTATTTTGGGTGGCCAGGCGTATCCTTTTTTCCTGCAAAAATTCGTGGTTTCGCCAAATGAACTGGTTAAGGAAACTCCGTATATAGAGCACAATATTGCAGCCACGCAAAAAGCTTTTGCTCTGGATACGGTAATAGAGCGTGATATAACCGGCGAGGGTACGCTCACCATGTCTGATATTAATCGCAACCGCTCCACTATTAAAAATGTACGGCTCTGGGACCGCGAACCCCTACTTGACACATTTGGCCAGCTTCAAGAAATCCGCACGTACTATGATTTTGTTTCCATTGATAACGACAGGTATACCCTAAACGGTGACTACCGTCAGGTTCTACTTTCTCCCCGAGAGCTTAATACCGCGAGCCTTCCCCAGCGTACTTTTATTAACGAGCGCTTGACCTTTACGCACGGCTTTGGGCTCACCCTAAGTCCAGTTAATGAAGTAACGCCAGAAGGTTTACCGGTTCTGTTTTTGAAAGACTTGCCGCCTTCCTCCAGTATAGAATCGCTTTCGGTGAGTAGGCCTGAAATATACTACGGAGAGTTGGCGAGTGATTGGGTCGTGGTTAATACCAAAGCACAAGAATTCAATTATCCGTCTGGTGAGAAGAATGTCTTTGCAGATTATGAAGGACAGGGAGGTGTACAGATTGAATCAATATTCAGAAAAGCACTGTTTGCATTAAGATTTAAGTCATTAAAAATTCTTTTGTCCGACGACATAACAAGTGAATCAAGGATAATGTATTATCGCAATATTGAGGAGAGAGTTAAGCGAGCACTGCCTTTTTTGAGTCTGGATAATGATCCATATATGGTTGTTACCAAGGATGGTGAGTTGAAATGGGTGTATGATGCCTACACAACTTCAGATCGTTATCCGTACGCTGAGCAGATGAGAGACGCCTTTAGTTCTCTACCGGGCAAGCGCCTCAACTATATAAGAAATTCAGTGAAGGTGGTGATTGACGCGTATGACGGCAGAATGACATTTTATATCGCAGATGAAGATGACCCGATCATTAAAACGTATGCCAAGATTTTTAAGGATTCATTTTTGCCGCTTGAGCAAATGGACGAGGATTTGAGGACTCATATTAGATATCCTGAAGACTTGTTCATTTATCAGACAGCACTTTACACGGTGTATCATATGGATGAGGCGCAGATCTTCTACAACAAAGAAGATCAGTGGCAAATTCCAATCATTGCCGGTGGAGGACAGGCCGATCCAATGATGCGGCATATGATTATGAAGCTGCCGGGTGAAGAAAAGGAAGAATTTATTTTAATGATCCCGTTTACGCCTCGCGGAAAAGATAATCTTTCAGCTTGGATGGTGGCACGCAATGACGGGGAATTCTACGGTCAATTGGTAGTGTACCGTTTCCCTAAGCAAAAACTGGTCTTCGGACCTAAGCAGATTACCAACCGCATCAACCAAGATACGGACATTTCCCGACAGATATCTCTATGGGATCAAAGAGGTTCTGAAGTGATTAGGGGAAGTCTTTTGGTAATTCCAATTGAAGAGTCTCTTATTTATGTTCAGCCTATTTATCTGCGGGCTGAAGGTGGCAAGATTCCAGAACTTAAGAGGGTTATCGTGGCCTATGAAAACCGTATTGCTATGGAAGAAACTCTGGATTTGGCTTTAGAAAGAATATTCAGTGGTCGGATTGTAGTGGATAAAGGAACGACTACGATAGTTCCAAGCAGACCGGCGATCGGTCAAGATTTAATTAAACAAGCAAAAGATCATTTTGACCGGGCTATGTCTGCCCAGCGCCGCGGCGACTGGGCTTTGTATGGCGAAGAAATTAGAAGGTTAGGCGAGATATTTGAGAGATAGAAATTCTGAATCCTCCAGAACTTACGCTCCTGACACTGCGTTAAAACCCGCCATTTATCACTGATGGCGGGTTTTTTATGTCTGATTTAAACGGATTTCAGGTTTTTTCTTTGGCGGCAAGTTGCCTTATTGAACGATTGTAAGCGTCGAGATAATCTTATCTCTTGTGGAATTTCCATCTTGGTCATCATCAAAGAGATATTTTTTATCTCCACTTGTTGAAATTGCCAAGATGCTTTTATTGGGAAGTTCTATAAAATACCAGCTCACATCTGCGTCATAGTGAGAATCTGAAGCAAGTCTCAATCGAGCAACCCGATAGTTATCAGTTTGAAAGTATTTTGGAGAGGTCCAATCGCCAGCTGCAGCAGATTCAGTCACGTAACTTTCAAAATTATCCTTGGCGTTTGCTCTTTTAAAGAATTCTATCCGGAGACCGCGATCCTCAAACGCTCCTGTCGGATTAAATTCCATGAGACCTCCCCAGTCATCAGAGATATTTCCAGGCCGGTTCGTGTTGCGAGATGAAATGAAGGTGGGATTATCACCGAACAAAGAGGGATATTTGAAAGTTATATTTGGTAAAATCCCCGATTCTATGGATGAATAGGTGTAAGAAATCCATGGCATAGTTTCACTGCTTACTGAAGACGTAGGAGTAGTTGCCTGTTCAATGACATCAGGTAATTTTTTGACGAACGCAAAATAACTTACTACGCTGACAAGCACAACAACGAGAACAATGAGAGCTATGTTCGCGAAACCTTCTTGATTAATTTTTATCATATATTTTTATATTATATTTTACCTTTGTATTAATAATGATAACCTATCTTACTCTATGGCAGCAAATTCTTAAAAAGAAAGGGCGCCAACTATTATGTTGGCGCCATTAAACATCTCATACGATTTTAGGAAGCTGCAGCTTCTACTGGTTCCGCAAGTGTATACTCGCGCAGATTAAGGGAGCGACACACAGTGACGATGGGCGCGATGTCCTCTTCCTCACCGCCATATTTACCTTCCCATTCTATCTTTATCCGGGCGGGTTGTGGTCCTCCTTCTTCATAAGACGCCGGGCCTCCATGCCACGGTTTGGAGGCTATGTCGCACCGTGCAGGATTGTCGAATTTACAGTTGCCGTAGCAGTCCTTGAAAAATCGGAGGCCACCACGGTAGCCTTTTTGAAGGAAACCGACAGTGATGCGCTTGGCGAGTTCAGTGCTGATGATAGGAGTCCTGTACCCTGCCTCATCAAAGAAGATAAAACCGGGTAACTTCTGATCCACCATGATTGCGAAGAGATCGGGGTTTCTTTGCTTACGCTCGTCTTGGTTGTAGCTTCCGACGATGGTTGGGTTATTTCCGTGGGAACGCCTTACTGCGAATCCAGTATGCTCTTCGACTTGCCCAGAGGCAATGAGCATCTCGGGAGCATGGAGACTGCCGTCCACCCATGACCAGTTCG
Source organism: Candidatus Jorgensenbacteria bacterium (assembly GCA_011050075.1). Lineage (GTDB taxonomy): Bacteria > Patescibacteriota > Minisyncoccia > UBA6257 > GWB1-50-10 > DRGK01. Next base: position 87,623 of record DRGK01000017.1, on the reverse strand, counting down.
GGGGCACGGCTTCAACGAGCTTCACTATAATCTCCTGATCATCAGGAATCTCAAAGAACAATGTACCTCTCATACGAAACCACCTTTCTATATTTAGTTGTCAGGTTTCTGTGAGTAAATTAACACAAGCACTAATAAAGGTCAAATGAAAACAGAAACTTTTTCCAGTACACCATAAAATGGTGCGACGGAAAGCGATTTGCGGAAGGGGTGGGACCGCTACGAGCGGCATTGCTGTTTGTAACTAATCGCTTCGCTCTTAGACAAATAGGGAAGATTCTCACTGGTTCGAACTCCACCCCATAGATCACTTTCCAACACACTATAAAATAATGTGGCGGAAAGCAGTCTGCGGAAGGGGTGGGATTCGAACCCACGAGACCCTTTCGAGCCACAGCTTTCCAAGCTGTTCCATTGGACCACTCTGGCACCCTTCCTATAGTTTACCCTCCTTATACATCTGCTCCATCCATTTGTGGACCACAAAAGCCGCAAATTCTTTTCGATCAACCTCTTCCTCCGGAATACTATCTTTATACATTTCGATATCATTGCGCGTCAGTTCACCTGCTTTACATCTTTCCCAGATGCCCATATCTTCCTCAGTGAGCAGATTGAAATCAACGGGCTCCCTGTCTTTCGACATTGAAAGATGTTTTGCGGTTCCTTCTTTTTGCTCTGCTGAACGAAATTCTTCAAGTTCTTGACGGAAAGCATCCATTGGTGACGGTTCCTGTATTGGTTGTTCTATACTCATACTGTTTCTCCTAATGAGTTGAGTCGCCTAATACGTTCCTGTACGGGCGGGTGTGTCTGAAAAAGTGCTTTTATCTTTGTACCTTTAAATGGACTAGAAATCCAGAGGTGTGCGGTTGTATTATTCGCAACCCGCATTGGTGTCTTATCGGCAGAAATCTTTTTCAATGCGCTTGCAAGTCCGTCGGGATAGCGAGTAAGGAGTGCTCCGCTTGCATCAGCAAGATACTCCCGCTTTCTTGAAATCGCAAGCTGTATCATGACTGCGCCGAGCGGTGCGAGTATGGCAAGTACGATTCCGGCGATCATCATACCTCCTGAACCCCCACGCCTGTTACCTCCTCCGGCAAATGTTCTCCAAAAAAATGAACGCATTAATATATCCGCAAGTATTGATATGAATCCAACCAGCACCACTGCAGCCGTTGAAATAAGCATATCGCGGTTGCCTATATGTGATAGTTCGTGTGCAAGCACACCCTCAAGCTCAGAGCGGTCAAGCCGTTCAAGTAACCCTTCGGTTACTGCAACTACTGCATGTTCGGGATTACGACCGGTTGCAAAGGCATTTAACTGTGATTCTTTTATGATGTAAATCTTTGGAATTGGCAGACCAGCGATTATAGATAAGTTTTCAACAATATTATAAAGTTCCCGATAATTCTTTTTTTCTACCGGAACTGCTTTTGTCATCTTGAGGACTAATTTATCGGAATGCCAGTACGCCGCAATATTCATTACAAGACTGAACGCGATGGCAATATATAGTATGACCGGACTGCTATAAAAATAAGAGAATCCAAAACCAATACCAACCACAACTATAAGAAAAACAGTGAACAGAAACCAAGTCTTGCGGATATTTGAATCCTTATGTGTATAGAGCGTAGCCACGTTGTTAGTTAAAAACTAACCTTTACTACTTCTCTCTGTTTTTCGTTTTCGAGTTCAAAGAAATCTCTTTTACTGAAATGAAACAGGTTTGCGATAATGTTGTACGGGAATGACTCAATGAGCGTATTAAGATCTCTCACATTTGTGTTGTAGAAACGTCTCGCTGCCTGTATTTTATTTTCTGTATCAGCAAGTTCTCTCTGTAGGTCCAAGAAGTTCGCGTTCGCTTTCAGGTCAGGATAGTTTTCTGCTACCGCAAATAATGTTTTGAGGGCTCCGGAGAGCATGTTTTCTGTTTTCCCAACTTCACCAACATTTCCGGTGCCTTCTGCATTCATTGCTTCTGTTCTTGCTTTTGTTACCTCCTCCAATACACTCTTTTCGTGTTTAGCGTATCCTTTTACGGCTTCAATTATATTAGGAATAAGGTTATATCGTCTTTTCAACTGTACATCAATATCTGACCATGCCTCATCGGTCCTGTTTTTACGCCGTATGAAACCATTATACGCAAGGATAATCCAAGCCAAGATAACTGCCGCAACTATTATTACTATTGTGGTTGTGTTCATATACGCTCAGTATAAAGCTTCATACAGCTTTATCAATGAATTAACCGTGCCGTACGACAACTACATCGCCGTCTTTGACAATATATTCTTTTCCTTCCACACGAATAAGGCCTTTGTCACGTGCCTTATTCCAGCCACCGGCCTCTATTAATTTTTCCCAATTAATGGTTTCCAGTCGAATAAATTTCTCTTCAAAATCAGAGTGAATAACACCGGCAGCTTCCGGTGCTTTTACGCCACGCATTGTTGTCCATGCACGCGTTTCTTTTTCGCCTGTTGTAAAAAAGCTTATGAGGTTTAGCACTTCGTACGCTTTCGTTATGAGGTTTGGTATCGTGTTCTGTTCTGCAAGATCAGCGACAACGTAATCAAATCCCATACTGGTTATTTTCTGTTTAAGTTCGTCGGATATCTCTGACGCCTCACCGTTTAGTAGGAACAGCTGATGTTTTGCGGTGAGCAGATGTATATGCCGTACAGCACGTTGCACATCATTCTCTGTATACATATCGCTTGCGGCAAGAGGTGTACCACTTTCCAGTACCTGCTTCACCTTCTCTAACGTCTCCAGTTCTTTTTTTGCTTCTCTATCTCCCGTTCTTGTTTTTCCGCGCACTCGTTCAATATGGTTCTCTATGGTGAACAGGTCGGTGAGAATCAACTCATCTTCAATAGTCTGAATATCGCGCATGGGATCTGCTGCTCCCTCCACGTGTACAATGTTCCTGCCCTCAAAAACACGGACGAGGTGTAATATAGCGTGTGTGTTTTTGATATGGCTCAAAAATTTATTTCCCAGACCCTCCCCCTTATGTGCACCTTTAACGAGTCCGGCAATGTCATAAAATTCCACAACGGCGGGAATCTTTTCCTTTGAATCTGAAAGTTCTGCGAGCTTATCCAGGCGTTCATCGGGTACGCGTACCATACCAACATTTGGGTCAATCGTGGCAAATGGGTAGTTCGCGGATGTTACCGACTGTCCGGTGAGAATATTAAATAACGTGGATTTCCCCACGTTGGGTAATCCAACGATACCAATAGAAAGTTTTTTCATTAAGTTAAAGTAAGCTCTTTATATCTTCTAATATATCAAGCGGTACTGGGTTACGTTCAGGACTTTCACCCGGATATCGCCAGGCGGTAATAATGCGAATCTTCTTCGCATTATCTTTATCTCTTCCGGTACGGTACATTACCCAGATCTCTTGGTGTCGCTTCGTGCCGGCCGGCTGCATAGCTGCAACGGTATTCAATGCAATACCCTCCTCAACGCGTGTCGGTTTGCGTACGATACGCCGAACTCGACTTGGAGAAATACCATAGTACTCCATCTTTTCCTTTGCGTGAAATGTCCAAGAATACCGCTTATCATTCTGCGGAAGATTTATCATATGCTAACGTAAAGAACTACTTTCTTCCATATAATCCAGTCAGCACGGTTTGTTCTATAATATGTCCTTCCATTGCTTGTTCCAATTCCGACTTATGTGCTGTTTCGGGTAGGTTAAGCAGAGTATCAAGTGCATAAAGTTTAAACCGGTATCGGTGAGCTTTGTCCCCTTTCGGTGGACATGGACCGCCATACACATTCTTATCCCAGCTTGTTGTACCTACTACAGCACCCGCAGGTATAGCATCTTCATGAATGTATTGAGTTTTCTGATCAATGTTCCATAGTACCCAGTGATCCCAAACACCGCCCGATGACGCATCGGGATCATCTACAACGAGCGCTAAACTCTTTGTTCCTTCCGGCGCACCGCGAATCTCAATGAGCGGGTTTATATCATCTCCGTCGCAGGTAAATCTTTCTGGGATATACTCCCCCTCCTTAAATACTGCTGTTTTGAGTTCTAATTGACCCATAGATGTTTCTGTGTTATCCAGAATATTTTCATACACTTTCATAATACGAAGTTTTAGAGTAATAATAAAGAAGAAGCATAACTATATCTTATATGGCACTTGCACTATATCGTAAATATCGTCCGTCAACATTTAGCGACATACTCGGACAAGACCTCATTGTCCGCATTCTTCAAGAAGCGGTACGACAAGACAAGATTGCACATGCATATCTTTTCTCCGGTCCGCGCGGAACTGGAAAGACAACAACCGCACGGCTCATTGCAAAGGTGGCAAACTGTCTTACCCGACAGAAAGATGCTGTGTTCAGTAAGAAAGGAGAGCCGTGTAACAAATGCTCGGTATGTCAGGAAATTAGTGATGGGCGTAATCTGAATGTTATTGAAATTGATGCTGCATCGAATCGTGGTATTGATGAAATACGCAGTTTGAAGGAAAACATCCGTGTTTCACCGTCTAACACGCGCTATAAGGTATTCATTATTGATGAAGTACACATGATGACCAAGGATGCCTTCAATGCGCTTTTAAAAACACTGGAGGAGCCGCCGAAGTATATTATTCTCATTCTCGCCACCACAGAAATCGAAAAGATACCTGTCACGATCCTCTCTCGTACCCAACAGTTTCAGTTTAAACGTGTATCGCTGCAGCAGTTGATTATCAAACTCAGATCAATCGTCAAGAAGGAGAAAATGAAAATCTCAAGTGAAGCGTTGGAGCTCATTGCAGCAGCAGCAGAGGGAAGTTTTCGTGATGCAGAGTCGCTCTTAGACCAGCTCACCGCGGGGGGCGATAAAGATATTACTATTGATGAAGTAGAAGAAATGGTTGGTAAAATTGGATTCAGTGCTCTTTCTGAGTTTTCCGGATATTTATTAACTAGCGATATTGATAAAGCACTCAAGCATATAGCTGAAGTTAATGACAAGGGATACAACCTTGTTCAGTTTACTAAGGATGTTATTCAATACCTCCGACGTACCGCAGTGCTTTCTTTTAGTCCGAGCATGAAGAAAGAATTTGAAAAAGAACTTATAAACGAACACTTAAAAAAGCTTAGTGATCACGCAAAGCTTTTTACAGAAAAACACCTTGAACTCTTAAGAGCGCTCATTACTGCGTATAGTCAGATGCGCTATAGCCAGTTCCCTATTATCCCCCTAGAAGTTGCTATTATTGAAAGCCTAAAAGATTAACGACACGTATGTCATTAATCTTTTTAGACACCCCGTTACTTGTTTTTCGTAAGAAAGCGCTCTACAATTTTTTCAACCGATTTCCAGTAAGCATTCACCATTTCTTTCAATGATAGATTCTTCTTGGTTTTTTCAAGGGTTTTCTTTACTCTCCGGACGCTATACTGCACATCACTCTCGATTTCTTCCTCCGTTGCCCTTGCGGAGACAAGGACTTTCCTAAGAAGTTTTCCACCTTCGTATCGTCCGTAGTTCCAAAACCAGACCAAGACAACTACCACTAAACCAACACCGAGCAGTAACACAATTACTGCTGCCACTCCCACAATAAAGAAAAATATCGCCTTTATCATAGCTGTTCTTCCTCTTCCTGTATTATATCTTCAGACCTTTTAGGATCAGGTGTTTTAGAATTTGATATGTCATCTAGTACACTCTCTTGCCACGATTCATTTTTCGTGAAAAAGCGTTTTATGATTTTACGTATTGAGCTAAAGTAATCTTTCACTAACTGCTTTAACGGTGGCTCGCGCCCTGCTTCCTTAACTATGTCTTTCACTCGTGGAATGCTATATTTCAAATCTCCTTTTATTTCCTTTTCTGCTCCGCGTATAAACACAAGGACTCTGCGTGTAAAATGATTTACAGCTCTCGGAAATGATACAAGCCAACCCTCAATTATATTCCTCCTACGCCATATATAACTCCAAAGCCAAATCAAAACAATTATACCGAGACTGATAATAACAAGTCCGAGTAGAATTGTTGCCAGACCAACAAGAGCCAAAGTGATGGTTTTTATCCAGGTCGGTAAAACTTCCCATAATCCAAGTATACCTGATGGTGGTTCTGGTCTTACTTCCCTGACTATTATAATCGGTGGCGTTGAGGTTGCAGATAATTCTTGTTTTCCTCCAGTTATTTCTACAGACTCCGGTGAGTATACCGGTTTTGATTTTAGTACAAAGCTAGCTTCACCGTCCGGAACTGCTATATTTGTTCCTAACCCATCGTTAGCTAGAATAGCGACCTCAACGAATTCCAAATTCATAAAACCATTGTTCTTTACTCGAAAAACAACATCAAGTATTTTTCCTCTGGTGCCAGTAAAGCCTGGGTTGAGAATAACACCTTCAAACCTGATATTGCCGAAATCACCTATATTGGAAAATGAGGGTTCCTGAACCCAAAGATTGACTATGGAATTACTCTTGCGCACGCTCACCGCCTCAACGTATCTAGTGGGAAACGTTAAGACGCCGGAGATGGCATTAGTGGCCCTGTCTGTATTTACGAAAACACCAATGGTAAAATTCTCGCCTTTATAGAAACTTCCTCCCGATGGAGAGAAATACAAGTTAGCCCCGTGGGCAGTTGTAACCACGCCAAATAAAATCAGTATCGTACTTAAGAGTAATGTCTTTTTCTTCATGAATTCTTTCGCTTTGTTTTAGTATAAGCGAAACTAATTCCTACTATTATTATAAACAAAATGAGTACATACCAATACCGTACTAATAGGTTATGCGGCGGAACTACTGCAATTATCTCATTCCCCGTATTGTCAATTGCTTTTACGTAGATGTAGCTCCTTAATGTCTGGTCTTCCAAAATATAGGGGCTTTTTGTAATTTTCCAGTCCAAAACTGAGTAGTTCTCAGTTTTTCTTCCGCGCTGTTCTGCAACCTCATAGCGTTTCATTCCCGATTCTTTATCTTGTGTACTGAAAACTACAAAGTATTGCCCTGAAAACACGGTTTCACTTCTGGTAACTTCCGGCTTAAAATTCCCGGGCGGCTCGCTATCTATTACTGCTTCAACGCCTCCCCCGGTATAGCTTTCAGAAATTTCATAAAACCATGGCTTTGTAGCTATATCGGTTTCCGTTCCAAATCCATCGTTCAAAAGTGCTTTGGTGTCCCCTGCCGTAATGCTGTTTGCATCTTCTCTCTTGGCTTCTAATGTAATAGTTAATATCTCCAACTCGTTACCGATGCCCGTACCGTCACTAAGCTGACTACCAAATCCACCCGGTATGATGCCGGAGAAATAGACACTATTAACTTCTATTTTCGGTTCCTGAATCCAGAGATTTATCACCGATCCCGCAGTGTTTGTGTTTACAATATCAAAAGATTCGGGAACGTGTATTCTTCCTTCTAATGTATTGATTGCCTCACCTTGGAAATCTACTAAGACATCAATAGCAATAAATTTCCCCAGTCCTATTTTATATACGGGAGAATCAAAAGATAGCTCAACGGCACTCACCATACTTATGCCGAATGCGAAGAATAAGAGACAAATACTGATCAAGAATTGTTTCATAATTGCAGTTTAGTTTTCACTATCCCGTCCACCAGTATGCCATAATACTGAAGTCCACTAAATCAACTTTCCCATCGTTGTTTAAATCAACGGCGGATGGGGGGGACGGTCTTTTATACCAATACGCTGCGATACTGAAATCAACCAAATTAACTTTCTCATCGCTGTTCACGTCACCCTTAAGTTCTACTACTGCTAAGGGAATGGCTTTCTTGCTTTTTGTACCAACTTTGAAAAGCAGTAGTTGCGAGAGTGAACTGATATCGTTTTCCGTTTCTGACTTCGCCTGTGTGGAGTGCTTACCATACTCAAGCTCGGTGGTGTCCAGTTTATAAAACCACGCCCCGCTCTTATCAACGGTCACCTTCTTCACAATAGAATGTGAATGAACAATAAGAGAAACGTTAGCCTCAGGAGCGCTCTGCCCCGCAATACCCAATACATCACCTTTCCTTACCTCACTTTTGTCTATTGATATGGTAGGAGGCAGGAAAATGCCGCTTACCGTAACAGAAGAGCCGGGCTTAACGCTCAGTGCAAATGTATGTGTAACCGATCTTCGACCGGATGTATCAGCAGCCCAAATGCCGAAATTGTAGTTTCCGGTTGAGAGTTTGGACAGGCCCGCTTTAAATTTCGCATCGGGACCGGCTATAGTTACCGCAGCTACTTGAGCATCTTTCAGTATTGTTACTTTACTGCCGGGATATGCTAACCCGCTGAATGTAACCTGAGGCGGTGCTGTTATCGTAGCACCGCCGCCTCCACCGCCACCTGGTGCCTGCTGCGGGTCTGTTTCATTATCATCGGTTGTTGATGAACACCCAGGGTCGGATGGATAGTCAATCTTACCATCCCCATCATTGTCAATACCGTCACTGCATTGGAATTCAGAAAGGTTTGTGCCGAGCAAGCTAAATGAACTGAAATCGGTGGTAGAAAAAGTTACTTTATTGTTTGATGTATCAAGTGAGCTGCCAGATATTATCGCCCACGCCGATGTGCTTGTACTCCAACGATACGGCAGAACGTTGCTTTCATCGATACTGCTTACATCACTATCCAAATATTGCATCACGATGGTAATAGCTTTGGAAGTTGTTGCAATAGAATTATTCGGTGATGCGTTCTCGTACAGAATGATGTCGTATGTTTTACCAACGAAGCTCTTCCCAGAAGGTGCTGGCTTGCTCGATTCAAAAGAGCTAGTTGCATACGAGTTCACGAATAACCGTACTGAACTACCATGAAACCCGTTCTGAAACGTAAAATCAACGGCTAAACTATCAGCATTATCAAAAGAAAAACTGCCCCCGCTTGTTTCAATAGTAGATGTTGCATGCGTCTCGGTGCCGGCAATGTTTTCACTGTTATCGGTACCCGAATCGCACTCCGTGTCATTGGGATAGTCGGTTAAAAAATCACCGTCGTTGTCAATACTGTCAGAGCACTCGGCAAGCGTTACCGTTACCGTTACGGAAGCTGTTCCAGCATTTGTAATGCCCACCGTTATCATGAGTCCGATTACTGCGAAACAAACTGCCGTAAACGCGTACCATTTCATGAGCCAATGCTCTTCTTTTGCTTTGTTTTTACTGTCTTTTTCTTATTCAATTTTTTCTTACTACTAACTTGTTTTTTTGGTTTACGGGCAGTTTTCCTTACAGCTTTCTTTTTTGTTACTGTTCTCTTACGACTCGTTGGCTTACGACTTGCTTTCTTTTTAAATATAAATATAGAAACACCGGCTCCAATAATAAGTAAGCCAATACCAATAAAGAGTATATAATTTGGTCTTGGAGTTACATTGAAGATAGTTTTTACATCCCCAATTATTGTCCCACCTCTATATAATCGTGCTTCACCCCAGTACTCTCCCACGCCGAGCTTAATGTCTATGGGAAATGCTACGACAAAAGTTTTAGTTTCAAAGGCTGGCGTCTCTGGCAAGTCCTCCGTTTGTGCAAAGCCGAGCCGTACTTCCCCGTACTTATCAAGCAGGTCAAATGTTGCTCTGTCCGGTGTAATGGGAACATTCCCCGTATTCTCTATAGTGACAACGATCTGAGGTGACTCGTTTTCTCTAATGTCAGAGATGTCAATTTTCTTAACTGAAAAATCAACGACAATATCATCCCCTACCGTAATGTTGATATCGATGCGTGCGCCAACGGAGATTGCGATCTGTTCACCTTCTTTCCGTTGTGGAACAGTGTTAATCCGTAAGTGCCCGTTATAAATACCAAGACCGGTATCTTTCGGAACCTGAATAACAACTTGTATCGGGAACTGCTGAACGCCAGCGGGGATTATAAACTGATATCCCTTATCAACACTGAACCATTCTCTAATCTTTTCAGGTACATCAAACACTGCCTTAACTTCCAAATCAACATCCGGCTGTCCCTGAACGAGGGTAATTGTTGTTTCATAACGCGAGCCAGCCACAAGTTTATGTACTGTGATAAATGGAGGTGAAACCCCGAACGCACCCACTACCGATGGTGCAAGTAAGGACAACGTAATGACAATCAACGTTAGAGAACGTATATGCATATCTGTAATCATACTAAGAAAACAAAGCGCGGACAATTGCCGCGTTAGCTACTATATTGGTAGACTCTGCACTAATCGGCTGAATAGATAGCGGTAAATGTGTTGGTTCCGCTATAACCTCCTTCCGCCTGAGCGCTAGGGATAGAAATACCCCAGTAGGTATCTTGCGTTGACGGCGTAGAAGAAGAGGTCGCTTTCACAATATTTAAATCTCTTGCAGTAGCAGACGTTGAGAGTGTGTATGTAAGTGATTCATATCCTAACAATGAGGTAGCATATTTTTGTTTGCTTGCAATAATGGTACCTGAACCCGTCATATCGGTACCCGATACCTCGGTATCAATCTTGTAATTTCCCGTGTTGGTTACCGTCGTCGTTGACTGTCCAATCTCAGACAAGGTACTCGTAGCATCTGCTGACATAGAACCGTACGCAATGGCACTGTCAACAGTGAGAGCATATACCGAATTGAGCTCAGGGGGCGACGCGTCGGTAGCGGTAGAGCTTGCATTAGACTCATCAACTGCCTTGACCTGAGCCTGCCATGTTTCCCCTGAGTATGTTGAACTCGCATCGGTTGCTTCGGTAAAGTACCATATCGTTGCCGTGGCAACCATATCCCCGCTTGTATCTGCACCGCCCCCGCAGGTATTGCCAACCTCCGCCCAAGTGATGTTCTGATAACAGTTGTTGTCATCGACCGAGCAACTGGCACCAACACCTGACCGATAGAGTGCGACCGCGATAGTACCGCTTGTGAATACATCATCGCATCCGTTTGAATCGGAAATTGTTGCAGTAATGGTAATGCTCGTCGTTGCATTTTCGGTCGGGATAATTGGATCGGGAGAAATGTTAACAACGGTAACTGTGGGGACAGCGCCTTGAACGGTTACTGATGTGCTTGAAGTGCCTGCTAAAATAGTGTTTGTGAGCATTAAAAGTCCCCCGACCAGTAGCAGCGCGAGGGGAATCGCGAAAATATAAACTTTTAAAAGAAGAGAAAGTGTACTTCTCATATTATTACATCCTCTTTATGTATATTATATCATATTCAACCCTGTACTAATCGCCTATTGCGGTAAAGGTATTGGTTCCGCTGTGCACCCCTTGCGCAGTGCCGTTTGGCACCGCAAGTCCCCAGTAGATTAAATCTGTAACCGGCGTGGCCGAGGTCGGCTTGAGTAAATCAACCTCATATGCAGCGGGGGTTGAGGAAAGTGCCGTACAGATTGTACAGCTCGAGTACGTAAAGGTGGAGGTCGCATACTTTTGATTGGCAACTCCTATCGTACTACCGCCAAGCGTTATATCAGTCCCCGATGCCTCTATATCGATCGCCGCATTACCTGTGTTGGTAACCGTAACGCTTTGATTTGTACTCCCTGTATCTGCGGTTGGACTAACAGCCCCGTAGTTAATAGTTGCGGTTATATCGATAGCCCAGAGTGTATTGAGCTCTACGCCGGATAGAGTGCTCGATGCACCGGTTGCACTGGCAGAGTCGGTTACCGTAATTTCTGCCTGCCAATCCTGAGCAGAATAAGCAGTAGAGCTTGCATCGGTCGGGTCGGCAAAGAACTGTATATTCGCCGTGCAGGTCACGGTACTCGTCGCACCAGAAAACGTGCAGCTCGCTATTTTGTAGCAATTCTCATCATCAGCGGTACATCCCGCACCGACACCGGAACGGTAGATGGTTGAGGTCGCTGAAATAATATCGTCAGCGCCGTTCGGATCTGATACATCTGCCGTAGCGCTAACAGCTTTAGTTGTGTTTTCTGTGAGCGTGATTGCTGTTCCTCCATCCAACGCAACGTTTGAAACAACGGGCGGTGCATTGCCCGCAGGAACTGTTACCTGCGGGCAGGCATTATAGTTTGTTAAGTTGGTGCCGTTATTACTCACCCGAAATATGTACGCCGTGCCATCGACCGCATTGTCCGTTGCTTTCATGTTCCATACATACTCACTTTCGTTTTTTGCACCGATGGTAATGATTGTACCGGGATTAGTTTGGTCCAAGAGTTCTCCAGCAACAAAACCTATTCCGCCAAAGCTTGATAACTGTTCAGTAGTTGCAACTGCTTCAACAAACTGTGACGAATCGACAAGAGCAAATGCATTTGTCGTTGCAGTTGTAATAGTTGTCCACCCTGTCGTATTAGCACATGCATTACCAGAGGCAGTTTTGTACTCTAAAAGAGGTGTCACATCGCCGGCTGCATTACCTGATTCATGAAAGTGAATACGTATGCGAAAGTTGCTGTTTTTTGCTTGAGTAATATTCGTGTCTTCGGCATCAATCCAGTCTGTTGCCGTTTCTCCGCCTGTATCGCCTTTAAACCTAAAACTGTCTTGGTTGGTGGTAAACGTACCGCCTGCATTTGTGATAGAGGGCAAAACGGTAAAGACAAGCAAAGTTGCAAGTGTAGCAAGTGCTATGAAAACTAAGGAATTTCTATTTAAAAAGCGGGGCATAGATAATGAGTGTTTCAGTTGGTGAAAAACAAATCAAAACCACCGGATGACTTTAAATTCCTTCGCAACACTTCAAGGTTAGGTAAGGCGAGCAATTCCAGGGGGTTTTTATTATCAGTCAATAGTATTCCCATATCGTCAGCTACCGGTACTTCGTAAAACTCCTCACCTATACGAGGAGCGTATGACTCATCAACCGAGGCATGGAGAACCATACTTTGTAGTCCTGGTACTGGACTTGTAATTATCACCGAGGGAAAAACGGAACGTAGCGTCCGTACAAAGGAGGTTGTATACCGATCCTCTGGCCCAGTACGACCAATAAAATTAAAAAGAACAAGACCCTCCGAATGTAAGTGACTCTTTAAAAGTTCAAAATACTCTTTTGTGGAAAGATGGAGAGGGATTGTAGTAGCCGAAAACACGTCGGCAATAATAAGGTCGTATTTTTTGTCTGTCCTCCTCAAAAAACTGCGGGCATCATCTATTATAATGCGCTGATTTAAGTCTGGATGAAAGTTAAAAAATCTTTCTGCGATATGTATAATTTTGGGGGCTATTTCAATTATGTCTATTTCCTGAATTTCTGAAAAAAAAGACATTATACTTCCTCCACCAAGTCCTAAAAGCAAGATGTCTTTGTCTTGCGGCCGTAGTGCTAAAATCCTCCCTATTTCTTCTATGTATGACAGACCTCCGTCATATGTTTCTATTTTTACACAGGTCTGTGTCATCCCATTAACTACAAGACAACGTGATTCTCCGATTTCAACTACTTTTATGTCACCGTAGAAACCTTGTTTTTGAAAAAGAATTCTTGAATTCTTATGTGCTTCAATATTAAACAAAGGAATTGAGAGTACAGCAAGAAAAATCAAGAAAAGTAAGAGACATCTATAACGGTTCCCACTAATTTGTTCTTTTCCCGAAATTAAAAGACCAAGAACAGATATTACTACAAGAAGTAAGGTGGTGATATAAAAAATATTCGTTATAGATAAAATGGGTATGAGGAAGAAACCCGAGAGTAGAGCTCCTATCAATGATCCAATGGTCGCTATAGCAAAAATACCCCCAGATCGTGTTCCCACATTTTCTATTAATTTAGTACGCAAACGTATAGCAAAAGGCGTTATCATGCCCAATAAGAAAAGTGGTATCGCAAAAAGTAAAACCGAAGCAATGAGTGGACCAAACTTCAAACCGAATTGGTCTGAGAAAACGAGAACAACTCGGTTCAGTTTAATAGCCAGTACTAGTGTGGTGGCAGCAAGAAAAACGATCCCATAAAAATTGGAGAAGCTTGGCTTCCTATCAACCCAAATACCACCCACCCAATAGCCGAGCGCGAGAAAACCGAGCGCGACACTGAGAAGTGAAGACCACACAAAAATTGTTGTACCATAAAATGGTGCGAGAATTCTTGTTCCCAGGATTTCAATTATCAATACTACTGCACCCGTTACAAAGACGGTGAAGTAAAGATAGTATGTTTTAAACTTAGTCATAAATTAGAGATTTCTAAAGACGATAACCCATGTCCTTTGCTAACTCTTCAAAGGTCATCTCTTCTCGCTTAGCTGCGGTTTCCTTCGCACCCACGATGGATTCATCAAACTTATCAAATAAATCTTTGACTTCATCTTGAACTGAAGACGTTAAACCGCTTAGTTCTTCTTCAAGTAATGCCTTACGGCCGGAGGCAAACTCTGATTGGAACTTGCTCCATATAAGCATCCGGTTTCTAAAATACTCCTTCTGCTCTAATGTAAGCTCTTCCGGGTTTTCCAAAGCACTGAGAATATCAAGATTCTCTTCTCTAAAAAGAGCGTCTCCTTCCTGACCGAACTCGTTATATCCTTCCATGCCTGCGACTCCAATATCTGCAAGAGCTAAAGCCCTTGCGACAAAAGACGATTCTTTATTGAGGTGCGGCTGGATAACCGTTTTCCTTTCCGTATCAAATTCTGGGATAGTAACCACAATCGCCTCTTTTACCGTTTCCATATCTTCATCTTTAAAAATCTCTTCTCCTGCTTCTTGATTTGCTTTTTCCATAAACTCTAACGCGGCGCGAGCGCTTGCTTTCTCGTTATCACCAATAAAGCGTCTTCGCATTACTTTCTCAAAATTTCCGTCCTTAACTCTATTTTCCTCCCATCTCTGCACAACATCATGGTGGGCCGATGACAGCTTTCCAAGGGCAATGTCCTTTTCGGTAATTGGAGCACTTCCCTCCCTCATTGCTAGGAGAATTTTCTCGGTTCTTTGTATCACGTTCTGCGTGTGCTGAGTATTGTGAAAATCAAGGTTCTCAATTTTGTTGTCCTTATTTTCAAATCTTTCTTTCACGACCGACAAGGCTTCTTTGACCCCTCTTTCGGCCCACCTATTAAGAGGAGAAAGTTCCTTTCCTTCAAATTTTGGTGATTCAAATGTCATTTATTTTTATATCTTAATCTTTTTTATTTCTTCCTCAAAAAATTTTCTTAGTTCTTTTTTATCTACGCTGTCTTTTAAAAATACAATTTCAGTATCGGTAATATCTTCCAAATAAAGAAGCTGTTCAAGAAAAAGTCGTGAGTTAAAATCACTTCCGTATTTCTTTTCAGCTACGTCAATAATCTCATTCAGAGAAAAATACTTCTCAGAAAGAATAAAGTATAAATCTACGTAATCTTTAAAAGATCCTCTTCTGCCAATTGTATAGGCCTTGATTCCGGCTATTTCTTTAATGGTTGCTAAGTTTACGCTTTCATAATTAACAAGGTCATATATCAACGGGAAAGGATATTTCAAAAAAGTAACTTTCGTTTCACTTACGAAAACAGTTACCTCATCGGGATTATTTACAACTACTGATATGTTCTCTCCAGGAAAAGCTTCCTCAATCTCAGACAGAAAGTCCTTCTGGATTTCTTTTTTGGAAAATAAGTCAAAGTCAATTGAAGCCCTATGTCCGATTTGCAAAGCTAATGCTGTCCCACCAGCGAGGTAAAATTTATTAAAACGATCAAGCCTGGAAAAAATTTCTTTGCCCTTCTCAGTTAATACCTCGAGGTGCATAATTGAAGTTTTTAATAGAGAAAATAGTTGTCGCGAGACGAAGCGCCCGCGGTCTTATTTCACTTGAAGGGATCTGTTCTAAAACATCTTTAACTGCCTCTTTCCCATAATGTTGTATCAACCAATGCCAATGCTTTAAATCACCGTAATTTATCGTATTCACAATAATAACTTTCTTGTTCTTCTCAGAATCTATGGCAGGAAAGTCATAAGACCACAAAATTGGTTTAAAAAACTCCGGCAATTTCATTATCCTAATTATAACACACTATTTTCTCTAAAAATGGCTTGTTATGTAGTAAACTTTCAATCAGTCAAAACCCCGGGACATATCCCGGGGTTTTAGTTAGTACACGTATAATGACTATCTCGTTACTGCAATTGCTTCTTCTAATTCTGCTGATGGTGAAGAGACAGTAATTCGGCTGGTCGTCGCACTGCGTACAATACTGTACACCGTGTTGTAATCAGCCGTATCGGTGTAGTATGCGCTCGCATCACTTGGGTCAAATGGCATAGTCGGCATGTATGTTGGTACAATACATGTCGCTATATCATATGTAGAGGATGACATATTTGTCGCAGACGTTGGAATAACTCCTGCAGCACAGGTGAATATCCCACGGTTATCAGCTAAGTTCTGACCTACAGCATTCAAAATCGCATTTACATTTGACCAACGTTGGCTGTTGCGTGCCTGCGCGAACTGTCGCGCCGGGTTTAGGGCAACAATCACCACACCCGCAAGGATGGCGATGATGCCGATAACAACCAAAAGTTCAATTAATGTAAAACCACCTTCTGTTTTAACTTTTTGCACTCTATTTTTAGACATTTACTATAATGTTGAAAAAAACACGACCTTTTCTTAAAAAAGCTTATCTATTGATAGTATACCATATTTACTCAAACGTACTTATCTCTATAACTGAATTAATAGCGAGTGTAGCGCTATCCAAGACTGCTTCAAGATTTGTAGTGTGGTCCTCTATGATTGCAGTTACCTGCACTGTTATGATACCGCTCCCCTGCGTAACGGAGACGACGCGGCAGGTATATGCACCCACTACCACATCCTCATTGCCAGTATAGCTTCCCAGCGCGAGCATTAACTGTGCATGCGCGATACATCCCTGCGCTAAGTTCCGTGTCAGTATCTTGAATTCCACTGCTTGTGTATCAAACCTACCCATAAAACTACTGGAACTAAAGGTCAATGCGACGACAAGCAGAATAGCGGTAATGATAATAGCGCTCATAACCGCTACGTACCCCTGTTGATATGTATCGTGTTGCATATGCTACGGAATAATAAAGGTGAGTGTGGTCGTGCTCGTTACTTGACTGTAGACAATGTGCTCAAGTCCAAATAAGACTCGTATCAGTGATGCACCGTTTAATGTGTAGTGGGTAATGGTGAAATCGGACGCGCGCACGCGATTATTGGTCAGCGCAGCGCTTTCACCGGAACCGAGGGTTAGCATAATTTTCCCGTCCTGCAGTTCAAAAATTGCCGGATTAGTGCCGGATATCGGTTCAGTGAAAACTACTCGCGTTGAGGAACTTCCTGAGAGTGGTTCTGTAACCGCGGTCGCCTGTTCTGCAAGCCATGAAAGTTTCTGTTCAACGAACTCTTGATTGGCAAGTACCTCATTACGCACCAGTGTGCTATCGGTAGAGGCAAGAATGTTCCCAACTACAATAATGACACTGCCTAAAAAGATACCTAATAGCGTGGCATAGATAAGCGCTTCAATAAGCGTGAATCCTTTTTGAGATTTTACTTGCTTGCCGGTAGGTAGGGGTTTATGAGTCTTCATGGAGATGATGTGATGATACGTAAAGCGTCATTGCTTCTCACTGAGATGTAGACAATATTATCCTCGTAATCAATACCGGTTCCAACCTGCGAAAAATTAAAAGAAGAATGAACTGATGGGTTACTTGGATCAGATACGTTAATTGTCTGGAACTCTTTGTTGTTATTTGATGTTGCAATAAAGACGAGATAATCCCTCACCGCAATATCATTGACGTTCCCGCCAATTCCGATAGAGCCAATTGTAGCCACTGCGGCTGCATTCGCAGTATCCGCAATAACCAAATCAGTATCAATGCCGATAAAGGTGAGTGCTGGTCGTATGCTCATGATACCGTATGCTTCATCAATATATTCGCCTCCTTCCGATACGATTGATGAAGGAGTTGAAACGTTTAGTATAGCTACCGTATCCACTTCCCGTTCAACGGTGATATATGCACGACTATTACGTACATATATATCACGCACCGTTCCGTTCATTTCATACGAGCCTAGTACGCTGGGGTTTAAGGGGTCCGAAACATCAATGATATAAAACTCAGCCGCACCGTTTTGGTAGGTGCCCAGATATATTTTTGCGTTAGTAAAGAATATAGCAGTACCTCCAGCGTCAGCAGCAACTTCAAGGGACGCAGTAATAGAAGGATTATTAATGTCACTCACATCAATAACCTGCAACTGTGCCTGCGCATCATCGTTTGCCACATATGCATAGTTGCCGCTGGCATCAATGGAATTGAGTGACGGACCGGTATTAAGCTCAGATATCATTACCGGATTTTCCCCATCGGTTGCATCAATAATAAAGAAGTCAGGCTTGTTCTTAGAAGACGCGGTGGCAGACATATAAACGATCTTATTGATCACATCAATGTCTGATGCTTCATTTCCCGGACCCAGATCAACAGAACCCAGTGTTCTCGGGTTTTGCCAGTTACCGCTCACTCCGCCACCTCCCGTATCTCCCGGATCCGGTGACGGCGGTGCAACATTTTGCCAGTTGGTAACCAGTGTTACAAACTCAACAATCCGGGAACCTTCTCCACCCGTTTCCCATACAACACTGCTTGTAATCTCCTTCCGATTATCATCAATACTGGTTACCGAGACATACCGTGTATATCGGTCATCAATAGTACTTTCGCCGGATAGCTGCCAGGTACCGTTGGTGAACACAATGCCATACGTACCATTTGACACCGAATCCCAATCGTTCTGTATCATCTGCTCTACCGCAAGTAACCCTTCCTGTGCACGAGAACGAGCTTGTACCGTATTTCCCCTGTCAATAAGCAGCCCTTGTCCACCAAACACCAGTATCGTCGCCGACCCGATACCAAGCACGATGAGTGTGAACGCAATAAGAATTTCTATGAGAGATTGTCCCTTTTCACCAGAAAAGTGTGCCATGTTCATTAATAAATACTGTTTGTTCATTTACGCCGTTGCTGAATGTTGTGGTACCCATTATGTCTGGTCTTCCCGTCACCGCAGCAAACACAATATGCGCGATACCCGACACGATTACTAATGGCGAGCGTAGATACTCTTCATCAAATGCAGTATCACGCGTTGCAAACGACGCACCACGAAACACAACGAATCGATCGTTCATGACCATAACTCCATACGAATCATTCCTGGTATTGGTGAAAGACAACGTCTCCGCGCGTCGCAGGAAACTAACCATATTTCGTGTTTCGGAAATTAGTACGTAGCTGCGGTATACATCAAGTCCAAACGGTATACTAATGCCTACGAGCAAAGCAAAGAGGCCAATAACGATCATTATCTCAAGGAGAGTGAACCCTTTTTGAGATTTTACCTGCCTGCCGGTAGGTAGGGGTTTATAGGTTTTACGTTTGAGGGACAGCATTAGCGAATGTTTAGTCCCTGCGTTACTTTATAAATCGGTGTGATAATGGAAAGCGCTATGAATCCAACGATGACACCCATAAAGAGCAGGAGAAGCGGCTCAAGAATGGTGGTTAGGTTATTGACGGTCTCATCAACTTCGCTTTCGTAGTACTCGGCAAGATAGAGCAGGTTGTCTTCTAAATTACCGGTTCCCTCACCTACCTTGATCATTCCGACAAGCATCGGCGGGAATAGTTTTGGATATTTCTTGAGGTACTTGGTCATCTCTTCACCACGTCGAACAACATCTATCATTTGTTCGACGTGCTTCTGATACACCAAATTTGAGATAGTTGTTTTTACAACTACGAGCGCGTCCAGTAGTGTCATACCACTCTTGAGGAGCGCCGCGAGCACACGACTAAAGCTCGTAATGGTTACATTAATGATTAACGTCGAGACAAATGGAATTCGCAAAGACACTGCGTGCATACCGTATCGAACTTTCTGTATAAATAGAAGCGCCCGTACCGCAATAGCAAAAACCGCCATACTGACTAATAACAAGAATCCAAAATTATCAAGAAATGAAAGTGTCTGTATGATCAGCCGTGTGCTGGCCGGCAGCTGTACGCCCAAGCTTTGAAATATAGGGAGAATTTTAGGAAAAATAAAGAGAGTGAGAAACACGGTGATGCCTATCGTCACTATCAAAATAATCGCGGGGTATATCATTGCCGACTTCACACGATTATGAAGCTCTCTCTGTTTTTTTAGTTCGTTAGAAAGATACGCGAGCGTTCCCGATAAGTTCCCGCCAACTTCTCCGACGCGAACCATGCTAATAAACAGGTGGCCGAACACATAATTAAACCGTTCCAGACTATCTGCTAATGACTGGCCGTTATTAATATCCTCCATGATACGAGATACCATCGCAGAAAAACGCTTGGACGACGTCTGCTGTTTGATCAAATCCAACGTATCGAGCAAAGACAAGCCGCTTTTGATGCCTATTGAGAGATGGCGCGCAAAGTTAACCTTTTCCTGTAACGGTATCAACGTAACATTGAAAAAATGCAAGAGTGATACTTGTATATTCTTACGCGGTTTTTTACTCATATATCATACGGAGTACTTCTTCAATGGTCGTTTCACCCTGTATTGCTTTTTCAAATGCTCCCTGAGTCATGGTATGCATACCATTTTTTACGGCCGCCTGCTTGATCTGTGAAGCGCTTGAGCGGTTAGCAATCAGTGAACGAATTTCCTCATTAACCGACAGTACTTCAAAGATGCCAACTCTGCCCCGATAACCCAGTCCGTCACAATCATCACATCCGGCACCTACGGTATACACTTTCTTTTCTATATATACCTCGGCGAGCGGACCAAGATGTTCAATATCAGCAATAGAAAGGAACTTCTGCTGCCGGCAACTCTGGCATACCTTTCGCATCAGACGCTGTGCAATAACAATATTAACTGTTGAGGCGACGAGAAACGGAGGAACACCCATATCCAGAAGACGCGGAAATGTGGTTGCCGCATCATTGGTGTGCAGCGTTGAGAGCATGAGATGGCCGGTCAGTGCCGCATTAACCGCGATACTCGCCGTCTCGGTGTCGCGAATCTCCCCTACCATGATAATGTTCGGGTCCTGCCGTAAGATAGAACGCAGTCCGTTCGCAAAATTCAACCCCGCCTGTACATTGACGGGAATCTGAGTAATGCCTTCAATAGAATATTCAATAGGGTCCTCAATGGTGATAATTGATACCGCACGGGTACTGAGCTCCTTGATAATCGTGTAAAGCGTTGTGGTTTTTCCAGAGCCGGTCGGACCATTCGCGAGGATCATACCATACGGCTTGTGTATCGCGCGTATTATCATACGATACTGCTTTTTATCAAACCCAATGTCTTCCAATTTGAACTTCTGCGATGTCTCCGCCAAGATACGCATCACTGCATTTTCACCGGAGTATGTAGGTGCAATGGAAACACGAACATCAATCTCCTCCACATCCCCTATCTTCGCTTTGAACCTACCATCCTGCGGTACGTGATGAATATCCGTTTTTAGTCCCGAAAGTACTTTGATGCGGCTGATCACTTCTGACTGCAGTTCCTTGGGTAAAGTGAAAATATCCTGCAGGATACCGTCAATACGCAGGCGTACTATTACGTTATCGTCACCCGGTTCAATATGAATATCCGATGCACGCGAGCTGTATGCGTACTCCACAAATAAATCAACGAGTTCAATAATAGAAACTTCACCGGGCGGGTTGGCGATTTGTCGTTCAACAGCCAGTTTCAGCGATTTGATGTTTCGCATTGAGTGTATTATAACATAGGAACGAACACCAAATGTCGGGTTGTACGCCCGCATAAAATGCCGGGTCGCCCGCCTCGTCCTCGACTCTGTCTTGAATGAGTCGAGACGGGTCTAATGGTATCGATTAAATTGTATTGCCGGGTCGTCTAATGGTAGGACATCGCCCTTTGGAGGCGGTAATGAGGGTTCGATTCCTTCCCCGGCAGCTGATTAGAAATTCATGCTGAGCCCAAGGGCAAAGCATAGAATTTCAATCATCCCGAGCAAAGCGAGGGGCTACAGTGCAATTTTGCTGCAAACGCATCGTTCAGTAATTATGATTACTGAGTACGTTATGGGAACAAAACGCATTGCCTAATTATCAATCTGTGAAACATAAAGTTTATATTCTGGAATGCGCAGACACATCTCTGTATATCGGATGTACAAACAATCTTGATAAACGACTAAAACAGCATAACGATTCAAAGTGGGGCGCGCACTATACGAAGATTCGCAGACCGGTTATACTGGTACATTCAGAAACCTTTGATACATTAAAAGATGCAAGGAAGCGGGAGGCAGAGATAAAAAGTTGGAATCGAGAGGAAAAATTAAAATTGATCAATCAGTAATACGTTAAACACTATGCAGGAATTTATAATTAATATTATTAAGCAAAACGCAGTAGATGTTGTTGGGATTCTTGCTCTATTCTTTTTGGGCAGAATGCTATTGAAAGCAGTGGTTAGACGCCTTGCTCGGATAGTGGATGACGGGGACGATACACACGTTTCTCAAAAAGAAAAACGAGCGGAGACTCTAGGACACATAATTGTAACAACAGGAAATATTGTTATTTATGTCGTAATATTACTTATGATTCTGAGTTTATTCGGTATCGATATAAGACCAATTTTGGCGGGTGCAGGTGTGATAGGTTTGGCAATTGGCTTTGGAGCTCAGTCGCTGGTAAAAGATTTTGTTTCAGGCCTTTTTATTTTAGTTGAGAATCAATATGGAATTGGCGACAAAGTAAAGATAGGTAGTTTTGAAGGACGAGTCGTAAGAATTACCATGCGCTCAACCGTATTAAAGAATGACGAAGGGAAAACGTACTATATATCCAATGGATTAATCAAAGACGTAACCAATATGTCTCAAAATAAAGAGATATAAAGCAAGAAAACCACCATAAACGTAACGGCTCAACTCCCCTGAGCCGTTTGTTTTTATATTATTGTGGTATCATAAGAATATGAAAGCTATATACAAAGATAAAATTATTGCCGAAAGTGATAAAACCGTAGTGGTTGAAAACAATCATTATTTTCCTGCCGATTCGGTCAAGATGGAATATCTACAAAAAAGCGGCAATGACTACACGTGTGCATGGAAAGGTCTTGCTCACTATTACAATGTCACGGTTGATGGCGAAGTATCAGAAGATGCTGCTTGGGTTTATCCAGAACCTTCTGACGCAGCGAAACAAATCAAAGGTTACTTTGCTTTCTGGAAAAATGTACAAGTAATCAAATAATTATGTTAAGCATACTTACTCCATTAGCTCCTTTTAGTGACATAGTAATTCTCATCGTAAGAATAATCATGGGTGTTATCATGATTTATTATGGGTATCCCAAGATTATAAACCTCAAGTCAAACGCTGAAGATTTTGTGAAGATGGGTTTTAAACCGGGTATATTCTGGGGCACAATCGTTGCGTTTGTCGAGTTCTTTGGCGGTATCGCCGTAATCATCGGCATGTATATGTGGCTTGCGGTGGCACTATTTGGTTTTGAAATGATAATGGGAACCATCTGGAAGATAACAAAAACAGAAAAACCATTTACCGATTGGTCATATGATCTGCTCTTGCTTGCAATTGCACTTATGTTGTTCATAACCGGTCCTGGTTTCTATGTGCTCGCAGGTTTTTAGAAGTGTTAAAAAACCTTTCAGTGCGCTCTCTTTAACGGCTCAACTCCCCTGAGCCGTTTATTTTCATATTATCGTGATATTATAAAAGTATGGAAAATATTTCATCTGAAACGGCATGCCCGACATGCCATGCATCCACATCCGTAACAGAGAACTTTTGCTCGCAGTGCGGAACAAAACTCAAAGAACCGCCACTCTCGACCTCTACGGCAAGGCAAATATTTATTTACCTTATCAGTTTCATCTTTGCACCACTCGGTCTTATCTACGCGTTCAAATATCTCAAACAATCGAACCCTAAGGCGCGGAGGATAGGTATTACCGTTATCATATTAACAATCCTTGCAATAGCACTTATGATATGGGTTACGAAGGCGTTTACGAACTGGCAGTACCAATTAATTGACACGTTCTGAAGTGTATATTGAGCCCACAACCAAAACCGGTCAGTCGCTCCCCCACTCCCATCTTGAAAAGGTAACGTCAATCGTGGTCTAATTTTAATATGCTTCGCCAAAGGAAAAAATCATCCAATAAAAAGATAAATGCCAAACGATTGGCTAAACAGTTAACTCATCTGCGAAGGCCTGCCCGTCTTAGTTCTCAGCAGCAAAAGCACGGCCAAAAAGGAGGGCGGAAATAAAAGCTAAGGGATAGTATGCAAAACGAAGAAAAAACATATTACACATGCGAAGCGTGTGGCCTAAAATACGAAGAGCGTGAATGGCGTGATAAATGTCAGGAATGGTGCGAGAGAACTCATAGTTGTAATCTTGAGATTATTGAACACGCTGTGAAGGAGTAGTTACAGATATTATTGTGACCGGTAAAACGGTATAGTAGCAATAATGATTATTGATGATATCAACATAACCGTTGTCGCAGGTCATGGGGGCAAGGGAACAGTAGCATTCCAGAGAATAAAGCAGTCACTCGGGCCTACCGGAGGCAGCGGAGGCAATGGTGGCAACATTATCGTAAATGGTATTTCTGATTTAACCGCGTTAAATCAGTTTCGGAACAGAAAAGAACTGCTTGCCGAAAATGGCAGAGATGGACGATCACAGTTTCGTGACGGGCGCATCGGCAATGACTTAGTTCTCAATGTACCTCTTGGCACAGTCATTCATAATTTGGATACCGGTGAAACACAAGAAATCATCAATGTGGATGAGCGCGTTGTTGTGGCGCAAGGAGGAAATGGAGGTAAGGGAAATTTCCTGTTCCGTTCATCTCGCAATACAACACCAAAACGGTTCCAGCCAGGTCTTCCGGGAAAAACAGCGCATCTACGGCTTGAGTTGAAATTTATTGCTGATGTTGGGCTCATTGGATATCCGAATGTTGGAAAATCAAGCCTGCTCAATGAGCTTACGAACGCAGACAGCAAGGTGGCAAACTACCCTTTTACGACTCTTGAACCCCACCTTGGCGTTTACTACGAACTCATTCTTACGGATATTCCCGGACTTATCGAAGGTGCTTCTCAAGGAAAAGGACTGGGAATTAAATTTCTTCGGCACATTGAACGTACAAAAGTGCTTTTTCATCTTGTGAGTGCCGAGTCTCAAGACCCTGTAAAGGATTATAGAGCTATTCGTAAGGAGCTTGGTGCACATAATAAAGAAATACTGAAAAAGCCAGAGTATGTGTTCTTAAGTAAGAGCGATATGATTACAAAAGCAGAAATAAAGGAAAAAATTGCAAGTCTGGAAAAAATTGCAAGTCAAAAAAACTCAACAATAACATCCATCATGCCACTTACCATTTATGATGATAAGGATCTAAAAAAGGTAGGAAAAATCCTTAATTCATTAAAAAAGAAGGTTAAAACTTAATTATGCAGCCAGAAAAATCTTTAGACCGATTGAAGCGATGCTGGTGGTTGGAAGAAAGTGATACGCTCATGACTGAGTATCATGACAATGAATGGGGTATTCCCCTACACGATGACCGTCGTTTATTTGAGGTGCTTATATTAGATGGCGCACAAGCGGGGCTTTCATGGAGGACTATCCTGAACAAACGCGAGAATTATCGCAAGGCGTTTGATGATTTTGACGTGAAAAAAGTCGCCGCGTATGGTGTAAAGAAAACACAAGCCTTGCTGCACGACAAGGGCATTGTGCGGAATAAACTGAAGATTGCTTCGGCCGTGAGAAACGCAAAGGTGTTTATGGACATACAAAAAGAATTTGGATCATTTGACGTATATATATGGAAGTTCGTTAGCGGCAAGCCCATACAAAATAAATGGAAACGCATGTCCGATCTTCCCGCACACACAGAATTATCAGACACTATCAGTAAAGACCTCAAGCGCCGTGGCATGAACTTTGTGGGCTCTACAATCATCTATGCAATCATGCAAACGATAGGAATAGTAAACGATCATAGAGAGGGATGTTTCAAGTACAATAAACTCTAAGGTATGAAAAAGAACATAACCTATTGGGCATTATACGACTTCGCAAACTCTCTGGTCTTAATGGCCTTTCTTTTTTATTTTTCTCAATGGTTGGTCATTGATCAGGGACATCCGGTATGGTGGTACAACAGCGCGTTGATTGTATCTTCAGCCCTATTCATCCTTACCGCTCCGATACTAAGCAAGAGAATTGATATGACCGGAAGAAAAATTGCAGGACTTCGTATGTGGACTGTCCTTTCTTTTATTGCATTTATTCTGGTATCGCTCATTGCAACACTCTCAGACAGTTTGGATATGTTTGCAACAATACTCTATACACTTGCAATGTATGCGTATCTTGTATGCTTTCTCTACTTTACGCCTATGCTGAATGATCTTTCCACTAGAGAAAATCGTTCTTATATATCTGGGATAGGACAAGGTGCTAATTCATTTGGGCAAGTAATAGGCCTTATAGTCACCCTGCCATTTGCAATTGGTGTAATAACTCTCTTTGGAGACCCGGGACGAGCGCAGGCATTGCTTCCCGCAACACTTCTTTTTGGGCTTTTCTCCTTGCCAATGTTCTTTCTCTACAAAGAAAAACTTTCTACGGACACTGCTTCGTTAGAAAACACTTCTACTTCCCTTTTTGCTTTGTTTAAAAAAGTCTTTTCATACAAGCCATTGGCCTTTCTTTTGCTCGCATACTTTTTATTCAGTGACGCAATGCTTACATTCGCAAACAACTTCCCATTATATTTAGAAACGATACATGGAGTGTCTGATACCGTGAAGTCAGTACTCACCATGAGCATTCTTGGTCTTGCTGCAATAGGGGCAGTCATATTTGGAAAAATCGCAAGCAAAAAAGGAGAACTTAAGACACTCAAAGGTATCCTTATTGGTTGCTGCATCATTTTCCCTACCGTGGCATTTATTCCGAGCTTTAATTTGCTTGTTCCCGTGTTTCTTCTTGCCGGTATTCTATTTGGCCCCATTTGGGCAATAAGCCGATCACTGGTTGGACAGCTTGCTCCAAAAGGGTCTGTTGCATCATCATATAGTTATTATGTTGTCGCGGAACGATTTGCAACATTTATTGGCCCCGCAATTTGGAGTATCGCTCTCATTGTAATGGGTGAAGGAGCACGAGGATACCAAACCGCATTCCTTGCAATGACAGGTATACTTATCTTAAGTTTATTTGCATTGAATCGTATAAAAGTTGAGCGCTAACAAAATAGTATGATAATAAAATTTTCACAATTACCTCAACTTCGTAAATCCCTACGTAATAAAAAAGTTGTATTTGCAGGCGGCACGTTTGATTTGTTCCACAGGGGTCACATTGAGTCTTTCAAAAATCTTAGAAGATTTGGAGACGTAGTTGTTATTGGTGTCTCTTCTGACAAAAGAGTTCAGGAAAGAAAGGGGTTGAATCGGCCAATTCTATCAGAGAAAGATAGACTTGTTATAGTAGATTCAATTAAATATGTTGACTATGCTCTACTAGCCCCGAACCCTGCAAAGAATAAGCCTGTTCCTACCATGAGGATCCTTGCGATTCTTAAGCCTGATATCTTTATTACGATTGATAAAAAGTGGGTGCCTTTTCGTAAAAATGTTGAATCTCTTAATGTTAAATTGAAGATTATTCCGCGAGGTAATATCAATTCTACCAGCCGTCTCATTTCTAAAATCACCAAACGTTATCATAAATAAACTGAGAGGTCAGTATTTATAGAAACATGTCATCTAAACACATAGTGGAAAAAATCTTATCTCAAGCCGGTATTGAGATAAATGGCGGGCGCCCGTGGGATATTCAGGTACACAATGAAAAACTCTACAGCTGTGTTCTGAGTCGAGGTAAAAGGAGGATATAAGTCAATTAGATAGATGTATCGTGATATGAAATACAGGTTTCCATTTCCAAAGAATATAAAAATAAATATAGCTTATCCCACTGGAGAGTATGCGCACGAGAATTTTCCTGAATCAAAGTATGCTGTAGATTTTTTGGTTGAAATTGGTACCAAGGTTATAGCAGCAAAAATGGGGGTGGTCGTTGGAATTAAATCGGATTCGGATGAATGGGGACTGGATAAAAATCTTGTGGATAATACCAATTTTGTTGTCATTAATCATAAAGATGGAACATACGCTGAGTATTTGCATCTTGGAAAAGGTAAGGTGGAGGTACAGAAAGGTGATAAAGTAGAAACAGGTGATTTACTGGGTTATACAGGGTATTCTGGTGTGATGGATTTACCACATTTACACTTCAATGTTTTCAAGATCAAAGATAAAAAAGGGATCAGTATCCCTTTTAAATTTGAAGAAATATAACCCGACCGAATTACCCCGTTTTTTTGATTGCGAGACTAAGTAAGAAAATCACAAGAGCAACAACTACGATAATACCACCGCTTGGCAGTGCAAAATAGAACGAGAGAAAAAGCCCTGATATAACAGATATCAGTGAAAATATCACCGATAAGAGTATTGTTTGCCGAAAACTGCGTCCATACTGGAATGCGGCGAGGACAGGAATTACCGTCAGTGCACCGATGAGCAAAACCCCGATTGTCCGTATAGAGAGCGATACAGTGATTGCCGCTAAAATAACAAGTATAAAATTAAGGGCCTTCGCGGGAACACCGTTCGCTTGAGCCAAATCTTCATCAAACGAAACAAGAAACAGTTCTTTATAGAATAAAATTATGGTTGCTAAAACAATAATGCCGAGCCCAATAATAAGATATAAATCAATGAGAGAAACCGTAGAAATACTTCCAAAAAGAAAACTGAAAAGATTAACGCTGAAACCTTTTGCCAGTCCTATTACTACGGTGGCAATAGCAAGGCTTCCTGAAAGAAAAAGTGCCAACGCAGATTCACCGGATATCTTTTTTCCACCTCTTAATTTTTCTATTCCAATCGCACCCAATACCGAAGCGATAATTGCAGTTCCAATAGGATTAACTTTTGTAATAAGCCCAACAGATATACCAAGCAGCGATACATGTGCAAGGGTGTCTGCCATCAAAGAATAACGCCGAACAATCAAGAACGACCCTATGAGTGGAGCAATGACGGCGATAGTTATCCCTGCCGTGAACGCCCGTATCATAAAATCAAACTGAAAAATTTCCAACATATATTTAGTGTCCGTGCAAGATAAATTTAACCTTTTTACCATACAGTTTTTCCATAAATTCTTCTTTAATAAATTCTTTTGGCGATCCGTGGCACACGAGTTCACGATTGATACATAAGACAGATTTTACTTGATGAGCAATAACATCAATATCGTGCGACACGAAGATAATGGTAAGTCCGAATTGCTGATTTATTTTTTGTAAGAATGCATAAAATTTTTCTTGAGAAGTAATATCTACACCGACCACCGGTTCATCAAGAATCAAGATTTTAGGTTCTCCTGCAAGGGCTCTCGCAATAAAAACCTTCTGCTGTTCTCCTCCGGATAGTTTGTTCATAGACCGATTTCTGTATCCTGTTATCTCGGTAGTTTCCATTGCTTCTTCTATTGCCGTCTTATCTTCTTTATTAAACCATTTGAGCAGTCCCCTACGTGCAGTTCTTCCGCTAGCAACAATTTCTTCAACAGTCGCAGGAAAATGAAAATCTCCCCGAGATATCCTCTGGGGAACATAACCAATTTGAAGAAGTGCTTTCTTGGATTTTCCCACCTCATTCCCAAAAATCTTTACCGTACCAGTCGTTGGCTCAAGCAATCCAAGAATTATTTTGAGCAGCGTGGTTTTCCCGCCACCGTTGGGTCCAATAATGCCCATGTATTCACCCGCATTAACTGAAAAAGTAACATTCTCTAAAACGGAATCGCCGTCATATCGAAAGCTTACATTTTCAACCTCTATACATGTATTCTTGTCTGTTATGTGCATACCAGTGCGCGTTGTAAATTACTGAGATTTTTTTCCATTTCCGATATATAACTTTTACCAGATTCAATTTCTTCGTCAGTAAGGCCCTCAACAGGATTAAGTACGAGTGTCTCTGCTCCTATTTCTTGAGCTATGGTTTCTGCCAACTTTGGGCTTATCAGTGTTTCAAAGAAAATGTAGTTGATGTTTTTTTCTTGAGCAAGTTTGGCTATTTCTCCCAGTCGGCGCAGTGATGGTTCTTCCTCCGGAGATATTCCAGCAATTGAAATTATATCTATATCATACCGCTCTGCGAGGTAGCCAAATGCTGCATGGGAAACGATTGCTTCCCTAAGTTCACAAGAAGCCAGCCCTGTTCGAAATTTTTGGTCAAGCTCTGATAGTTTTCCAAGATACTGTTGAGCATTATCGTTATACATACTACTGTTCGTCGGGTCAATTTTTTGAAGGGTATCACGAATAATCTCAACTTCTTGCTTAGCTAATATCGGATTCAACCAAATATGTGGGTCTGAACCATCATCAGTTCCAATCAAATCAAAATACTCGGTCATGCGTAATACTTTAATCCCCTCCTCCTCAAGCTTCGGCGCAATTTTCTCTGCCCATGGATCAAAACTGCTTCCATTGAAAATGAAAATTTCAGATGAGTTCACATGTACAATATCTTGTGGCGTTGGCTCATAATCATGCGGTTCAGAACCGGGTGGTGTTATGTTTATGACTTCCACATTTTTTCCTCCAACCTGCCGAGCAAACTCAGCGAGTGGATAAAAGCTCGTTGTGATTTTAAGTTTTTCTGTTTCTGTAGGTTCCGTTATAACTATTTTATACGTAACAGCAGAGCCAACAGAAATGATAACCAAGAAAATGACAATGAATATCTTTTTCATATTGTTTTAGTTTTTTCTTTTTGACATTTTTTACAAAGTCCCAAAAATTCTACAAGGTGACGTTCGACTTTAAATCGTTTTTTCAAAAACGTCTGCTCCATTTGTTTTATATTACTCTCTAAGTATAAAAGGTCTTCAACCTCTCCACACTTCTGGCATACAGCATGGTGGTGATGCATGACGGTAAGCTCAAATCTATCTCCCTTTTCTCCAAAAGTCACCTTTCTCACTTCATCTTGCTCCATGAGAAAGATGAGTTGTCGATAAACAGAAGTTTTATGAACAATAACCTTTCTTTTTCTGAGATGTTTAATTATTTCTTCAACAGAGAGTGGTTTTTTTGAGATTCCAAGTTCTTCAATTAAAGCTTTTCGTAATCGAGTGATTCGAAACTTTTTATTACGGAGTTGATCAATGATGGCAATAGCGTAACTCATATTATTATTTTAACGCAACCGAGTTGCATTTGTCAATACATACTCCTCAGTCTGCGTGCATGAGACTGAGGAGTATGATTCTGGTATACTGCAACCAACATGAAGCCCCTAACCATTATTATTTTTATTCTAATAATTATCAGTGTGCTGGGAACAGTGTGGTATTTTCAGAACAAACAGTTCCCGCTGCCAACAGGACTGAAGGAACAGCATGAGAGTTTTGAAATACAAGCCATGACATCACAAAGAGAAATTCTTATAACAGACGGAACCAAGCACTCAATTCCGCTGAACGAAATTCTCTCAGGAGGACCCGGAAAGGACGGTATTCCTTCCATTGATAATCCAAAATTCATCAGTGTAAAAGAGGCAACGTTTCTTGAAGACTCTAACCCGGGACTCGGTCTTACCGTGGGAGAAGAAAGCCGCTTCTACCCATACCGTATTCTTGTCTGGCACGAGATTGTCAACGATACAATCCAAGGACAACCTATACTGGTAACTTACTGCCCACTCTGTGCTACGGGAATTGTGTTTGACCCTATCGTTGATGGTGTACCGCAGGAGTTTGGTGTATCCGGTAGATTGTGGCAATCAAATCTATTGATGTATAACCGTGCAGAGAGTGAAGAAAATGAGTCGCTCTGGTCGCAAGTTTTAGGAGAGGCAGTGCTTGGTGTGTATACCGGCAACAAACTCGCAATCATTCGTTCAGATGTTGTGCGCTGGGGTGACTGGAAAAATGCGCATCCCGACACGAAAGTACTATCGCAAGACACGGGAGCAGCACGTAATTATGGTCGTGATCCATACGGTGATTATTACACGAGTGAATCGGTGTCATTCGGTGCAACATTCGATGACACACGGCTTCATCCCAAGGCGCTTGTACATGGTATTGAAATAGACGGGCAATATAAGGCTTATACCGCTGAAGTGTTAAAAACGACAGCAGGAGAGATTGAGGATGTCTTCGCCGGAAAAAATATTGTTATTACACGTACAGACTCGGGTGAAATTCGTTTTGAAGCTGACCAGAAACCACTATCCTCCATTCCTGGTTTCTGGTTTTCGTGGCTCGCAGTGCACCCGGAAACAGAACTATTACAATAATAATCGGGCATATGAAAAACGATTACGAAATTAAAAAACAGGAACGCGAACGTATACGTAATGAGCAGCGTAAACGTGCATTGGTTAGAAAAAAAATAAAATCGTTACTACGCTTCAGTATATGGGTTGTGATTCTTGTTCTTATTGGATACGGTGGATCACTTTTTATGCGTTCAACTGCTCCACAAGGAGAAGATTTTAGCACTGCATATACCCCTCAAGAAGCAGTGCATATTGCCAGTGGTTCTTCACATTCCCCATACAACTCCAACCCATCGTCTTCGGGTTGGCATTACGCACAACCTGCCAACGGAGGTTTTTATAATGAATCCATTTCTGATGAGACAGTTATTCATAATCTTGAACACGGAGATATATGGATTGCGTATCATCCACGAATAAGTGATACATCAAAGTCTGTACTTAAAAAGTTTTCGGGGCGATATGTTATTGTGTCTCCGCGCTCAGAAAACGAAGGAGATATTTCACTTGTTGCGTGGGGTCGTGTTGATACGTTCAATATTGAAAACGGCGCAGTTGATGAACAGCGCATCGAAGATTTTATTCGTCGGTATGATAATCGTGGGCCGGAAAAAGTTCGTGGCGTACAAACGGACCCTGGAGGTTTCTAGTTGTTTGTAATAATTAGTGTGATATGCAGCGAAATATTATTATTGGCATAGGCGTCATTATTATCGCAGGAGTATTATTTTTCGTACTACCAAATCGCAATATTGAGACAGACACAATTCAAAGTGACTTTGAACGACTCACTCATATTTCTTTAATCTCCTATGAAGGGAATACTGTTTCACTTGCAGAGTTTAAAGGAAGACCGGTTGTCATAAACAGTTGGGCGGTGTGGTGTCCCTTCTGTCGAGAAGAACTTTCTGATTTTTCAGGACTCCAAAAAGAATTTGGAGACCGCATCACTGTTATCGCAATTGACCGACAAGAACCCTTAGAAAAAGTAAAAGGGTATACGGACGAGTTAGATATTACCAACGATATGGTATTTCTTCTCGATCCATCTGATTCGTTTTATAAATCGATAGGCGGATTCTCAATGCCAGAAACTATTTTTGTGAATGAAGATGGAGATATTGTTGTGCACAAGCGTGGGCCTATGGACTTAAATGAAATGCGAGAACATACAGAAAAGATTATAAGCATTAACGAGGCTTCATTATGATTGAGATAAGTGTTGGATTTATTGCAGCAGCTTTTTTTGCGGGAATTCTTACCTTCCTTGCCCCCTGCACACTTCCCATTTTGCCGGCATATCTGGGTTTTATTAGTGGTGTTGATAGTGAAGCGCTTAAAAATCCAAAGACCGCTCGGGGTGCCCGCCGTAAAATATTTTTGAACGGTCTAGCGTTTATAGGTGGTTTTTCTGCAGTATTTATTTTCTTTGGCGTAATGGCAGGATTTGCAGGAGCCGTGCTCGCGCCATACCGTATTTGGTTTGCTCGATTAGGCGGTATTTTTGTCATCCTTTTCGGTCTTTTTATGCTCGGTTTTTTCAAGCTTCCCTTTTTTCAAGGTGACAAACGCATACCAATTCCTAAATGGCTTACGCTCGGCAAGCCATTTAGTTCCCTTTTTATCGGTGGAACCTTCGCTCTTGGTTGGACGCCATGCGTAGGTCCTATTTTAGGATCCGTTCTTTTTCTCGCGGGAACATCAGGTACGGCACTTGAAGGAGGTTTTATGCTCACTGTATTCTCTGCAGGACTTGCACTGCCGTTTCTTGCTATCGCAGCCCTCTTTTCAAAAGCTACAGTGTATATTGAAAAGATTTCAAAGTATCTCAAAACGGTTTCTGTTGTAGGAGGTATATTCTTAATCTTCTTAGGAATCCTTCTTGCAACCGACAATTTCGGACTTGTCATTCAGTATGGCTATCAGTGGCTTGATTTTATTAACTATGATCGCCTGCTTGAGTATCTATAATAAAAACATGCAAATTACTTATGAAGATTTTGAGAAAGTAGATATCCGGCTCGGAAAAATTGTTGATGTACAGGATTTTCCTGAGGCACACAAGCCCGCTTTCAAATTGAAGATTGAATTCGGTCCAGAAATCGGTACGAAAACGTCAAGCGTGCAACTGGTTGGAGCACACACCAAAGAAGAATTGGTAGGTATGCTTGTGCTTTGTGTGGTAAACTTTCCACCGAAGCGTATCGGTAAATTTACTTCAGAAGTACTCACGCTCGGATTTAAAAACACAGAAGGGAGTGGTTGGATTCTCGCAACAACGGCGAAAAATTCGGTCAATATCGGAGATAAGCTGCGGTAACATGAAGCAACAAATACTAATCATTAACGGAGGAAGCACGTTTGATACGTATGATGAGTATCTTAGCGATCTCAAAAATCTTGAGCTTGATTTTGAACGCCTGGGACGTAAGGGTTGGAAGAGCTGGCTCAAAACCGAACTTGAAGAAACGTTTGATATTATTATCCCAAAGATGCCGAATCCCAATAACGCCAAGTACAACGAGTGGAAGATATGGTTTGAAAAGCTCCTCCCCTTCCTACGAGATAACATCGTGCTCATAGGACACTCATTGGGAGGCATTTTCTTAGTAAAGTACTTATCTGAAAACGATTTTCCTAAAAAGATACGGGCAACATATCTTATCGCGCCTCCGTATGATGATAAAAACTCAGAGTACTCACTGAATGATTTTGTATTGCCCAAAAACCTTAAAAAACTTAGCACACAAGGTGGTAACGTTTTTATCTACCACAGTGAGGACGACCCTGTTGTTACATTTATTGATGCCAAAAAATATAAAGAACAGCTGCCTAGGGCAAAGCTGTACGTATTCAAAGACAGAGAGCATTTCAATCAGGAAGAATTTCCTGAACTACTGGAGAACATAAAGAAGCTTTCTTAAACCACTTCTGTCTGATAACACTGCTCGCAGTAAACTATTTCCTTTCGCTCTGGTGCGTATGGAGTTTCAAACTCATTGGGACAGTGGTCAGTGCCGTGGAAGTGCTCAGCTGTGTTCTTGTACGCACCGTTCTCCGATTTCACACCATCGCACGTGCACTTCCGGTGACAGAGCTGCAGTGGATTCCGCTGCTTGAGACGTTGGTAATGCCTGCAGTTTGGACATAGTCTTGGGAGCGGGAGGTTCATTTTCTTGTAGAACTGGAGTTCTGAGGAAATTACCTTGAAAGCAGTCGTGCACTGCTCGTTACACTTTCCTTCGTGTTCACAACCAATAGTTTCCTTGAGAATGCCGTCGTCTATGTCGCTGATGTGGTCTGGAAGACTATCTACATTCTTTGTGATTTTGTGATCCTTAGTGTCTGGTTCGCGCCACAGGTATCCTTGTTCTTCTGCTTCTTTCTTTGTTAGCGGGAAGTATTCCTGAGCGATGGTCTCGTTGTACGCGAAGGGTGAAAGTTCTGAGGGAAAGAACTCTCCGTACCTGTACGTTCTTCCACTATTATCTGTGTACGGTATAGTGTTCATATGTTCGATTACACCTGCCCTGAGCTTGTCGAAGGATTCCTTACTGTACTGTTTATTGAGGATGCAGTGTTGTTTGTTGCGTAAGCCGATGCAGGCGAGGAGATATGCTCCTCCGAAACAGTGCTGTGTGTACTCAACGTTGTGTACGTCCCCCACACAGATGGCACTGAACTTAACATTGTTTAGGTTAATACCGCTACCCACCGTTTCATACACATTCTGCGTATTTTCTCCAAACTGGGTGAAGTCGTAGCAGTCCTTGTTTCCTTTAATGATTAACCACATACAATACCTGCAGTGCTCGGACCCCGTTCCAATAAAAGTGTTGTGGACGTCCTTTGAGTTATGTACGTAGTCACCAGATACGTCAACATTATGGCTCCCATGCATAAACTTGCGTGGGAACTTCATGTGGAGTTCAAGAGCTTTTTCTTTTGCAGTTTGTATGCTCTTCTTAGAGCCAAGATTAAACTCCTTCAATTTCTCGAGATACTCCTCTTCTGTGTGTGGCTCATTGAATATGTAGTACTTCTTGTTACGTAGGTTAGTACACCCAAAGCAGTTCGTGCAGTTCACTAAGTTTCTTGAAAACCAGATATCTTGGCTGTCCTTGCAGTCCACAGAAAAGAAGGTTCTGTAACACTTAATACAGTTTATACTCTCATAAGACAGGTGACACGATTCTGCCATCATCATGTCAAATGAATCCTCCGAGTTCTCTACCTCAGAACCGTATGCACACCCTTCGTCATAGTCAGAGTTGAATAGCAAATAGCAGTTCTTCAAATTGTGCGCCATGTTGACGTACTCACTGTTGGTGAGTGTCTGGTGACGAGTTGAGAGTGCTGGAACTGGTGTTACCAGTTGGAGTTCTCGTATCTGCTCAAGGAGTGATTTTGAAAAATCGTATTCTCTACCGTACTCCATTGGGTCCCAATCATCGGACCACCAGCACCGTGGACAGTACACGGGAAACGGTGCATCTGATGAGTACATAGAGATAGTGGCGTTCTTACAGAGGTTACATTCCCGCTTGTATAAGCTTCGCTGGTTATTAAAACAAAGTCGCCTGATGAGCCTACACTCCGGACACCATGTTGGAGGCGGAACGTCTATTTTCTCGTAAAATACAAAGTCGTCAGGTTCAATAGTGAACTCTTGTTTACAGTTCTGACACCGTTTTATCTCGCTCTGCATTGTTTTTATTATAACTCACAAGTAGCATCGCGCACCAAATTTGATATACTAAACTACAGAATGTTTAAACTAACGCCTGAAATACAGAAAGCTATAAATACATCCGCTGTTTTACATAAGAATCAGGAGAGAAGAAATGGTGGTTATCCATATGTTGTGCATCCATTTTCTGTCGCAGTCATATTATCCAACTACACGGATGACGAAGACATTATCATTGCAGGTCTTTTACACGATATACTGGAAGATGTCCCAGAGTACACAAAAGAAAAAATGGTAAAGGAGTTTGGACAGCGAGTAACGAACATTGTAGAAGGAGTCACAATAACCGATAGCTTAAAACAATATATTGAAAATCTAAGGCGAGCTGAAGAAGGCTCGTTTTTTGTTGCAGCGGCAGACAAGATACACAACATCCAATCGTTGATTGATTATCACAAGATTGAAGGAGACGCTATGTGGAAAAAGTTCCACCAACCGAAGGATAAGAAGTTGCTGTATTATGAAGAACTTCTACTTGTCTTGAAACAAGGACTGGATAACGACATTGTCAACGAGTATGAAAATATGTTAAAAAATAACAAGGACATATTTAAATAAGCGTAACGTTTAAAACAAATACCATGAACAAAACATACATTCTATTAATCGTCGCAATTGCACTACTGGGAGCTTTCTTTATGCTCATACAAGACAAAGTAGCAGTGCCCGACGTAAGCGTCTCATTAGATATATCCGGCGCGGGTGTGAGTGCGGTTGCGATAATGAAAACAAACTTTGGTGATATTGAACTGGAACTTTTTGCGTCCGACGCTCCAAAAACAGTGGAAAACTTCGTAAAACTTGCTAACGAGGGCTTCTATGACGGCGTAAAGTTCCACCGCGTAATTAAGGGATTTATGATTCAGAGCGGTGATCCGTTAAGCAAGGACGATTCACAGAAAGGTATATGGGGTACGGGCGGTCCCGGCTACCAGTTCGCCGATGAGATTCACGCAAACAACCGTAACATTGCCGGTACCATTGCGATGGCAAACTCCGGACCGAACACGAACGGCAGCCAATTCTTCATCAACACCGCTGATAACAGCTTTCTTGATACTAAACACACCGTATTCGGAAAGGTAATAGCAGGAACAGACGTTGTTGCAGCAATTGAAAACTCCCCTACCGAAGGTCCGGACAGACCAATTGATGAGGTGGTGATTAAGAGTATCAAAATTTTGCTACCGCAATAAAAATATATGCTATAATGAACATACACAGTACCTCCTTGTACTATGTACGTTGACAACCGATAAACCCTGATAACCTGATAGGAGAACGTCTTATGAGATCACCTCCAAGTTCTCGTACCTATCGTTCACGTCACCCGGAACATCGCCAATAACCAGCTTGCTTGCCGGTGGGAGTAGTCCTCCCAAACTAAGCCCCTAACCACAAGTTAGGGGCTTGCTTTGACTTTTATCGGCTCACCTGAGCTGAGCCGTTAGATTTTATTTGAGCTGGTTTTGTTTTAGATACATACTATAAACATGGAACCACTCGCGTCTCGTATTAGACCAAAAACTCTAAATGAACTCATTGGTCAGGAACACCTGGTAGGAAAAGGAAAGCCACTCCGGAATGCTACAGAACAAAAACATCTGTTCTCATTTATTTTATGGGGTCCTCCGGGTGTGGGAAAAACAACGCTTGCCCGTATCTATGCGAACGCGCTTGATGCGAAGTTCTACGAACACTCTGCCGTCTCGGCCGGCAAGGCGGATATACGGAAAATCTTACAGGAGAATATCGGCGACCGTCCGAAAGTACTCTTTTTGGATGAAATTCACCGGTTTAATAAAGCACAGCAGGACTTTCTCCTGCCGTATGTTGAGAACGGAGAACTAACCCTTATCGGAGCTACCACTGAAAATCCAAGCTTTGAAGTCATCGCACCGCTTTTGTCTCGATGTCGTGTATTCGTCCTACACGAACTGTCCGAAGAGGCAATGGGTAAGATTATTGACCGGTCGGGTATTAAACTTAACACGGATGCACGCGACTGGCTTATCCGCGTTGCGAACGGTGATGCTCGGCAGGCACTTACTGTACTCGACCACACATCACAACTGCATGATACGGTAACAATTGAAATCCTGCGCGAAGCAGTGCAGTCCGAACACATCCGTTACGACAAGAAGGGAGATGAACACTACAATACGATTAGTGCATACATTAAGAGCATGCGAGCAAGCCAGCCCGACGCGGCACTCTACTATCTGGCACGCATGATTGATGCCGGAGAAGACCCAAAGTTTATCGCCCGCCGGATGGTTATCTTCGCGAGCGAGGATGTAAGTTTGACCAATCCAGCGGCGCTCGTGATTGCAAACGATGTATTCCGCGCAGTTGAGATCATTGGACTTCCGGAGTGTGCTATCAATCTCGCACACGGCACGGTTTATCTTTCCAAGTGCAAAAAGAACAGAGGTGCGTACGAGGCATACCAGTTAGCAGCAAAAGACGTCAAACAGTATAAGAACCTACCTATTCCAATGGAAGTGCGAAATGCACCCACCAAACTTATGAAAGATATCGGGTATGGAAAGGGATATGAAAAATACACGAAGGAAAGTTTATTGCCAAAAAAGCTCAAAGACAAAAAGTATCTAAAATCTGAATAATATATAAAAAGCCCGAGAGTGCTATACTCTCGGGCAAAATTTTGTTAGATGCGGCGCTTCTTACCTATCGCCTTTGGACGTCTGTCGTGATGATTTCTCATCCTCTCGCTAATCATTATTATGCCGATATCGCAGTTTACCAGTTGAAACCTGCGGGCGGGTAAAACCATTTGTAATTGCGGCTCAAGGCCCGCGAGTATACAACGCACACTCCATGGTATCATACACAACTCCCTATGCTACTTTTTTGTAAAAGAACCAAGTGAGAACCGTATTATATCATAAATAGTAACCGCTAAGCTACCAATATCTCAGTGCTCTAATATTTGACACTCTGAGAACAGGTTTTTACTATACAATACTACGCTACGAGCTGTGATTTATCGCCATAAAGAGAAATGATGCAGCACCTATGAGTAAAAACGAAACGGTAAAGAACTGGTCCAACGGCAATATATACGCCATCAACATCAGAATGGGATGTACCACCATTCGAATAATGTTGTATGATGCCTCCTGCCCGAGTACGTACATACCCAACTTCTTTTTTGTGCGCAGTAGTGTGTAGTATGTTCGCGTCCATATCGGCAACAGTGCATCCTTAAACATTGCGCTGGCAATGTGGCTGCCGACAACCACCGGAAACTGCTGCGTTACCGCTCGCACGAACCATACCACAGCCTCACCGATAGCAGCCGCTGACATAATCCCCCTTCCCATATGCTTATCTGCCAGTTTACCAACCACGAACGTGGTTGCTACACCAAGGAGTAAGCCCAATGAGATCAATCCTCCCAGACCTTCTATACTGCCGATGATGAAAAATAGAAACAGTGGCCATAGTACTCCCGTACCAACGGCATTAATAACATACCCAACCATTGCGATATGAAAATATTTAAATGTTTTATCACGCAGTGTATCTATAACAGAAGATACACTGATATCGGGCGAAAACTTACGCCCTTTTATGAAAAAGAACGGGATCACTGCAAGCAGCAGAATACTACTCGCGACTACAAAAGTACCTGAAAAGCCTACAAAAAGTATCAGTAATCCACCCAAAAACGGGGTGGCAAACTTTAAAATACCGATAATGGCCATACCTAAGCCAACCTCTTCTCCAATACGCCCATCATCAGCCGACAGAGAAAAGTCCATGTGGTATCCAACATTAAAAAACAGCGCGTAGAGCGCAAGCGCTGCCGGCAGTACATAAAACAACCATGTGGTACCATCCATAAAACCGAGACCAATGAAGTACAAAACTAAGAACGGAATTCCCAAAAACATCATGATCTTATCGCTCAGCCGTTTAATAATCGGGAGCAATAAAAATGTCAGAGCGACATAATAAACTGCCCGCAGAAAATAGAAGAAGATGATCTGCCACAGCGGAATACCAAGTTCCCAAAAATACACGGGTACAAAGATGCTAATAAGTCCGACTGCGAAGTTAATAAGCGCTAATGCAATATAGAGCGCGTCTATCTCCTTATTACGCAGCGTAAATAAGTGAAAGTAGTATTGATGGTGCAGTAAGCGCATACACTAAAGGGGTGCATATTCAGTAACACACCCCTATCTATATTTTTATACTATTCCTGAGAATTCTCCGATGCATTAGCGTGACTACTATCATCGCAGCTGCACTCAGCAAGCGGTTGTCCGTTCATCTTACAACCGTCTGACTGGCATGTACCCGAAACATCAGAAACACTCTTACATTCTCCTGAACATGTGTAATGAGTCATGGTGCTAAATTTTAAGGTATTAAGCAAGCGACCTTTGCTACTTCATGATATCCTATTTTCCTGTGATAACAAAGCGATACATACTACATTGCGTTGTTACAATACCTCAGATAAACTGGTAACAGAATCAATGATTAAAATACTTTACCGCAACCTAAAAGATAAGGAACTCAAAATATATGAGCGACAGTTTAAGGTGGGTTCCTGGATATATGCTGAAAACCCCACCACGGATGAGATAGACATTCTTGCAAAAGATCTCAAGTTAGACAAAGGACTTCTCACCGACGCTCTTGACCCATACGAGGTGCCTCGTATGGAACGAGAAGATGGAATCACCTACATTTATACGCGAGTACCCGATAAAGAAGATGGGGGTATTATAACCGTGCCGCTTCTTATTGCTATTGGAGACAAGTTTACCCTTACCCTGTCACGTAAGAAACTCGCGTTTTTAGAACCGTTTATAGATGGTACTGTCGAGTTCTATACCACACAAAAAACGAAATTTCTCATACATATATTCTCTGCCATTAACAAACGGTATAGCAGCCTACTTACCAAGATCAACCGGCAGGTCCGCACAACGAAAGCACATCTCTCAAAGATCAAGAGTCATGATATTGTTGAGTTCGTAAACCAAGAAGAGATTCTGAATGATTTTCTTTCTGCACTTATTCCCACGAATGCTGCCTTGCAAAAAATGCTCGCTGGTGCCTACCTTAGGCTCTATGAAGAAGATAAAGACTTAGTAGAAGACCTTATGCTCGGAACGGGTGAATTGATTGAACTTTGTAAACACAATATGAAAAATATTGTGAATATTCGCAATTCATATTCCACGATTATGACGCATAATCTGAACCGAACTATCAAGCTCTTGACTGCACTCACCATTATTCTGACCGTCCCAACGATCATTGCGAGTTTGTATGGAATGAACGTGCGCCTCCCTTACCAAGATGTCTCGTGGGCATTCGCAGGTATCGTAACGGTGACCGTTACAATCATCATTATTCTCCTCGCTCTTTTCAAGAAAAATGACTGGCTCTAATCAGAAACGCTGCCCGTGCTAATGTGTTTGTGCATCGGGTGGAACTGAATGACGTCATCGGTGCAAATGATGTGCAGTGAATCTCCAAGACGCCTCTTATATTTCGCGATACGGTGTATCTGATACCGCTTAAGTGTTCGCTCAATGGCGTCGCCCGCCCTGCCGCCGAGCGCTATCATCAGCACACGACTGACGAGATTTAGTCTCCCGATCAGATGCCGTGCGTAGTCGACCTTCCTACTGCGTCGCACCCACACGTTCGCCTTTACGAACTTGCTGATCTTTTGCTTATCGCCGTACAGCGGCACGAGGTTCCGGTACATCACTTCCGAGTACTCGTTGCGCGGTGATGCCAGTACGTAACCGCCGGGTGCCACGAAATGATTAAAGCATACTTTATCCTTGACGTTCCCACGATGATCAGCGCGAGCGCGTCGCACGCCGGCGAGCTCAAACACAACCACGCAAAAGAACCGGACCGTAAATATTCTGCCTGTGCGGGCACCCACAATGACATCAAAGTCCGACTCTTCACGAGCTGTGCCGAGTGCCATAGAACCGGAAACAAGTACAAAATCAATAAATGGAATGAGGTGAAAAAATCTCCGGTGCTGTAACAATCGCTGCCACTTCTTTTGTAGTATATCTTCTCGACTGCGCATACTTTAAAACGCTGCCGTTATTCTTCTTGTGGTTTTTCCAGCTCCAATGGTTCTATTTCTGCAGACGTACTTGAGATACGCAGCACGTCTTTATCGATCTTCTTCAATTCTTTGTATGCAGCGTTATAGTGGCTTACCGTCGTCCCTAATGAATTACCAAGTTTTCGATAGTACTCTTCATACGCACCGATATGCCGTCCAAGTTTTTCAACACTTTTCCCAATCTCTTTTGCTGACTCCTCAATCTTAAAAGCGCGGAAACCATACAGCACCGACTGCAGATATGCTGAGAAAGTCGTAGGTGAAACGACCATCACATGCTTATCAATATACGCGTAATCGATCAAGCTCCTCGTGTTTGACTTGATCGCACCAATTTTATTGACCAGTAGATCATAGTATATCGGCTCTGCCGGTATATACATAAATGCAAACGGAAGCGTTCCTTCCTTTGGTTGTATATACTTTGCCGTTTCGTCAATCCGTCTCTTGAGGTCATTCCTGAACTCCTTTTCAAGAACCTTCCGCTTCTCCTCGTCTTCCTCTTCCATAATACGGATATAGTTGTCCAGAGAAAACTTTGCATCAACCGGGATCATACCCTCTTTTGTTATGATAACCGCATCAACCACCGTACCATTAGAAAAAGTGTGCTGCATCTCATATGCGTCCGGAGATAATGTGTTGCTCAGTACAAGCTCCAGTCCCGCTTCACCAATACTCCCCCGCTGCTTCTGATTCTTGAATACCTGCTCAAGATTGCGCAGCTGGTCAGTAATATTAAATACCTGTTTGTTTGTTTCCTGCACCTCGGTAAGCTGCTTCGTAACATCTTTAATAAGCTTCTTTGATTCCCCAAACTGTGTCTCA
Source organism: Candidatus Jorgensenbacteria bacterium (assembly GCA_011050075.1). Lineage (GTDB taxonomy): Bacteria > Patescibacteriota > Minisyncoccia > UBA6257 > GWB1-50-10 > DRGK01. Next base: position 43,478 of record DRGK01000017.1, on the reverse strand, counting down.
AGTGTCTCACGCATCGTCTTCCTAATGTCCTGCATCTCATTCTGTAACAGTAAAAATGGCTGTTCGTTTTCCTTTGGTTTTTCATTGCGCCGATATAGAAGCACGTAAAACAATCCACCAAAACCCAGTATGACTGCTGAAAGTACGATGATGAGCAATGTTTCTACATTCATAGTATTAGTTGAGTGCAATAATGTTCCCCACGCTAATCAAGGTTAAGAGCGCGACCATAACACTTACCGCTCCCAATATATGTGTCATGATACGCTCACGATAAAAGAGCATAGCACCCACCGCCATATTAACACCAATGACAACTGCTCCCATAATAATTATTCCCCACACATCAATTGACGCGCCCATGAGATCAACGCCATAGTATGGATTGAAGTGTAAGACCAGAGGATATGACAAGTTATTAATATATACGTAGACCAGTATCACACTCGCCAGCAAAAACGCGAATGTGAGCCCAATAAATATAAGAAGTGTCCTGTCTTGTAGTATAGCTCTCATAGTTATCATTATCCTCAATCAGCGCTCAAAAATCAAAAAACAGCTCAGTAGATTGAGCTGTTTTTATGACTGTGACCCCACGGGGAGTCGAACCCCGGTTTCTGCCGTGAGAGGGCAGCGTCCTAAGCCACTAGACGATGGGGCCTCTTATTCATAACTTCCCTTCTTTTCAAGCCAGCGCTTATCTTGCCGCACCAGTAGTTGTTCCGCTCGATTTGGTTCTGCCATGACTTCTTTCACAACCTTTTCCATACGAACGGCCTGTGAACCCTTAATCAGCACAACATCTCCCTTTTCAAGTCTCCCCTGCAAGAATAAACCGGCTTCACGAATATTGTCAAATTCCACAACGTTCTTTTTAGGCATTCCTGCTTTCTTTGCTCCTTCCGCGATAAACTTACCGAGACGACCGACCGTAATCAGTATGTGAGCTGATTTAGCTGCCACTCTTCCTAACGATTCGTGCGCATCCATTGCGTACTTCCCTATCTCCAGCATATCACCGAGCACCGCAATTTTACGCTTAGCTCTCACTCCCTTAAGCGCCGCGAGTGCTCCTTCCATTGCGAGTGGCGAGGCATTATATGTATCATCAATGACCGTAGTTTCCTTAACACCGCGGAGCACTCTTAAACGCCCCGGCGGTGCGTGATAATCGTCAAGTGCTTCAGCAATGTCCACCAAGTTCATGCCGAAGATAAGTCCAATCGCCGCAGCTACTGCAGCCGCGTATCCTTGTGGACGGCCAAGTACACCTTCAATACGAACAGGAATAAAGCTACCACCATAATGTAGTTTAAACGTTACTGCCGCTATTTTATTTTCAAACGATGTGGCAAAGTTCGTAATGTGCATATCAGCCTGTTCCGCAAACCCAAATGTCACCACATGCGCCCGCGTCTGCTCACGCATACTCTGTACAACTACATCATCTGTATTCAGTAATGCAAATCCCGTCGCCGGCAATTGTTGTATCAACTTTGCTTTCTCCTTCACTATTGCCTCCTTCCCTGCGAAAAACTCCACATGTACCGGCACATCTCCAATCGCAGTAACCACACCAATATGCGGTCGAACGATGCTCAGTAGATACTGCATATCACCCGGTTTATCAACGCCATACTCAAGCACAAGTACCTCCGGATATGACGACCGCTTCATCATTAACCGAAAAAACGAGAAGAATATGACTCGCAGCCAGAAAAGTGCACCACCGGTCGTTTTCCATGAACCAAGAATAGTGAGTGGCAGGCCAAGTTCATTGTTAAAACTCCTTGATGAGGCTCTCACGCGCTTCTCATGTATTAATACGGTCTCTATCACCAGTTTCGTTGACGTTTTACCAACATTGCCCGTAACACCAATAACGGTCGGCTTATACCGCCACAGCGTAGCTCGTGCGAGTGATCGCAGTACTGAACGCAGTATAGTGAATAATAAGGTTTTCATAATTATTCAATTGACACCTCAGGAAGATTATCAGGATGGATACCATAGTAGTTGAGAGTAAATTGAGCAAGATTACGAAATGCGGGTACTACCGTCTGCCCTGCTAATGACGCACCAGGTTTATCCAATTTAATAAGAATAATGAACTGTGGATTGCTCACCGGCGCAAAACCAACGAAGGTGTGTATATATGTATCTGAGTACCCACCGCGTTCAAAATCAGGCACTTGCGCTGTACCGGTCTTACCTGCAATTCGATATCCTGGTATTGCAGCGACAACCGCTTTTTCAACTGCAGACTCCATCATTTGTGTCACCTGCTCTGCGGATTCTCTGTCCAGCACCCTCCTTACTACGTATGAACCTTCTGCTTCATTGAGATATGGCCGCATCAACACACCACCATTTGCGAGCACTCCGTACGCAGTAATGAGTTGCAACGGTGTTACCGCAGTACCCTGGCCGAACGCTGCGGTTGCAAAATCGATATCGCGCGCGTACTTCCTCTCTAAATTGGCTAAGCTTCCCAATACCTCATCCGGCAACGCAATATCCGTTCTACTGCCAAATCCAAACTTTTTTAGATAACGAATAAAAGGTTTGCGGTTTATTTGTTGGACCGCAAATACGGCACCGGTGTTTATGGACCGTTCAATAACGCGTGTCATGGTAACTTTACCGTACGCTTTACTATCCCAGTTCGTAATAGTTTTACCATTCAACGTCACGCTGCCCGCATCCACATATGTTGTATTAGGCGTAAGTACACCCGTATCGATACCGATAGACATCGTGAGTGGTTTAAAAACCGAACCGGCTTCATATACGTACTGCACAACGGGGTTTATAAATGCATTCAACGGATATGCTCCGTATTCATTGGGGTCAAAAACAGGGTGGTTAGCCATCGTCAGAATCGCACCGGTTTGAGGGTTCTGAATAATAATAGAGCCACCGGACGCATCAAAACGTTCCACTAATTCACGCAGCATTTTTTCAGATTCAGCCTGCAGTGTACGATCAAGCGTGAGATATATGTCTTCCCCTTTAGTTAAATCTTCGTTATATAGCTTCTCTAACCCGTACAGGCCCGTTGGTTCATCAAAACTCTCATTAATACCTACAAAACCTATGACCTGCGCGGCGAGTTTTTTAAATGGGTAAAATCGGTGCTGTTTATTATTAATATATATCCCGCTGAGTTTTAATTCAGTAATACTGGCAATCTGCTCTTCGCGCGCTTTTTCTGCGAGCGGTACAAATAGTCGCGAATCATCGCTGAATAATTCCCGCAGACGTTCTATATTATGCTCAACAATTGGAGCAATTGCCGCAGCGACTGTATCCGGGTCATTCATTCCCTTTGGAACTGCGTAAATAATTGGATAGTCCTTATTGAGCGCGACGGGAATGCTATTTTTATAACGATCTGTGAAAAAAATCTGCCCTCGCCTAAGCGAGAGCTCCTCCTGATACGCAGTGCGCGCACGTACCTTTTTAATATAGTAATCTCCCTGCTCAACCTGAAGTTGATACAGATTCACACCCAGCACGCCGTACAGGAGAAAAAATATAGAACTTAATATGAAGAATCTGAAACCCATTGGTTCACGTTAAGGTATTGCGGACTCCGCTCGAGCACTAACTGGTACGTCTGAGCAATATCCGTCAGTACATTCGGATCAACCTGCTCATACAGTTCGTTTTCAAGCTCGGCATTTACCACCTGCAAATGCGCTATGCGCTCCTGCAAGTATTCTATTTCGTAGCGGTTATCAGCAACAATGTTGTATTGATAAATGTAAAGCACGCCGCCGAGAACAACAAGTATGAGTAGTTGAGCAAGAAACGTGAATAGTGATTTATACTGGTCTGGTTTAATAATAGTCATATATAGAGGTTTTAGGTTTTTCCGCCTTTGGCGGAAGGTTTTAATGTAATAGCTCTTAACTTTGCTGAGCGGCTACGCGGGTTGCGTTTTACCTCTCCTTCGCTCGGGGTAATAGGTTTTTTTGTGAGTAGTACTGCACCAGCCGTAGATGCCAATGCTTTAAATCGTTGTTTCACTAATCTGTCTTCTAAAGAATGGAATGATATAATCGCGACTCTACCGCCCGGCGCAACTATATTCGGTATATCATTGAGCAGCTGTTCCAAGTTCTCAAGCTCACGATTCACCAATATGCGAAGTGCTTGAAACGTACGCGTTGCAGGATGAAGTTTTGGTCGATACATACCCGACAACGCTTCATTAATGACCTCAACAAGCTCACCGGTGGTACGTATTCGATTCTTTCTTCTCGTACGTACAATGCTTCGTGCTATACGGCGCGCGGACCGTTCCCCGCCATACTCTTTCAGTACCTCTGCAAGCTTCGCTTCGGGGTATCCATTAACTACCTGTGCGGCTGTTTCTTTTCCTGCATCACCGTCATACCGCATGATCAATGGTTCATCTTTTCGAAAACTAAATCCCTTACCAGAAATGAGCTGGTCCGATGAAAATCCAAGATCAATCAGCAATACATCTGCTTTGCGCTCCCCGTACTCAGATATAATTTGTGCCAACCCTCCAAAGTTCCCTTCACGTATTGTTACCGCAACATCCAATTCTTGTTCTGCAACAACGTGTGAAATATATTCTTTAGCACTAGAAACAGAACTCGGGTCACGGTCAATTCCTAGTAACGTACCCTTCGGCGCAATTTGTTCAATAATTGAAGATGCGTGCCCGCCACTGCCAATTGTTCCATCAATGTAAAACATTCCCTGGCGTGGCTGCAGTACTTCCATAACTTCATGTAAAAGAACAGGTTGGTGCATGCACCTAAATGCCTAATTCACTTAACTGCTCTGCAATCTCTTCAGAAGATCCTTCAGTCTTCTCCTTGTACTTCTCCCATCTGTCTGCGTCCCACAGCTCAATGCGGTTGTACAACCCAGCAATAATTACCTGCTTCTTCAATTCCGAGTACTTACGCAGGTAATCGGGAACCAAAACACGACCCTGAACATCAACGCGGGCATCAACCGCTCCCGCAAGCATCAATCGTGCAAACGCTCGCGAGTTTGACTGCGCAAGCGGCAACTTCACTAGTTTCTCTGCTAATATCTTCCACTCCGATAAACCGAACATAAAGAGACACCCATCGAGTCCCTTAGTCATAATGGCACCATCGCTTAATGTAGTCCTAAACTTAGCCGGAATAGCGATGCGACCTTTATCATCTAGATTATGTTTGAACTCTCCTAAAAGCATGGTATTTATCCCCAGATTCAACCTATATCCACATAGTTATCCACAATTCCCCACTTACATGTCTCATTGTACCACCACGGGCCATAACGTCAAAATAAAAATACTCGCCATTTTATGGCGAGTAATTCTTTATTCATGCGAAAAATTGTGTTTTACCTATTAACTTGTCAACATGTTATCCACCCATGTTCTTTTTCTATATTTAACAACATTCCCCACCCACTACATTTTTTCCGGAACACCTACATTAAGAAGCGTCAGTCCATTTTGGATAGTAATCGCGATGGCACTCGTAAGTGCCAATCGCGTGCTGCGCAGACCACCTTCTGCTTTTAAAATTGGTATATCGTTATAGAATGCATTAAATTGCCGTGCAAGTTCTTCCAAGTATGTACAAATAAGATGCGGTGCATTGCGACGCTGCGCTTCCTGTACTACGAACGGGAAAAAAGAAAGTTTGCGTACAAGTTGAAACTCTATATTTTCCTCCCACCGTACCTGCTCTGGAACATGGACTTTATTCCCTGCTTTGCGAAGCACCGAACGAGCACGTGCGTACGTGTACTGCAAATACACGGCACTCCCCCCTTCAAGGTTGAGCATTTTATCCCAGTCAAACGAAATAGTACGCTCACGTGACTGACGCAGATCACTGTACACAACCGAACCGATACCTACCATCTCAGCGAGAAGGTTTTGTTCACGTTTGGAAAGCTCCGAGTTTTTCTTCAACAGAATTTCCTGCGCCTTTACTACGGACTTATCCAGTAGCTCCTCAAGCGACACACTTGAACCCTTGCGCGTTGACATACGCTTCCCCCCCAACATAACCAAACCAAACAGGATATGTTCTGCTCTTACGCTATCCAGATACCCTAATCGCTTAGCAAGCGCAAACAATTGCCGGAAATGCAATGTCTGCTCGCTTCCCACAACGTACAGCAAACTATGCGGCTCAAACGCAGTCACACGCTTTCGCAGCGCTGCTATGTCTCGTGAAAGATATAGTGTTGCACCATCCTGTTTTTTTAATAAGAACGTCGGAAGATTATCGATTTCCGCAACAACGGCATTGCCCTCACCGTACATACATATCTCGCGCTTGAGGCATTCGTTAATGGTTTCCTCAGCAACATCACGGTAATAACTCTCACCGTCGTAGTTATCAAAAACAATGCCGAGCCGTTTATAAACAGACTCAAATGCTGTAACACTCATATCACGGAACTGTTTCCATAACCGCAGTAATGTACCGTCTTCTCCTTCCAAACGCTTGAATATATCGCGCGCTTTGTCATTGAGCGTTCCGTCCTGCTCTGATTCTTCATGAAACTGGACGTACAGATCTTTCAGTGTTTGTATTGGTTTATGCTTTACTTCCTTTATATCCCCCCAAGTCTGGTATGCGTATATCAACTTACCGAACTGCGTACCCCAATCGCCGAGATAATTTTCGCGAAACACAGTGTATCCTGTCGCCTCATAGATACGTGCAAGTGACTCTCCGATGATAGTTGAACGCAAATGCCCAACACTCATCGGCTTCGCAATATTCGGTGAAGAGTACTCAATAAGTGTCTTCATACCTCCACATACATCACTCGTTCCAAACATATCTCTTAATTCCTGCACCACGGTGAGCGTTTCGGTAATGAGCTTCTCCTTGTTAAACCATACATTGACGAACGGACCTTCTGCGACAACCTTATCAAGGTATGTTTCATGGCGTTCTGTAATGCGTTCTGCAATATTGCGCGCCAACTTAGGATTACCAATAGATATAGCAACGTCGGCTCCGACATGCATTGGGGGTTCGTTCATGTTTCCAACTTCCGATGTACTACCTAACACCTCTCGCAGCACCTCTGCAAATCGCAACAGTACATATTGGTTACTCGGTGCAACCGTGCGCGGCTCATACTTTTTATTAAACCCTTGTACTGCTTCGGTAATTTCCATAGTTAAAGTAGTGGTTGTTCTGTTTTCTCTGAATTAGTTAAGGAAACATTCTTCTGTTCTGCGCGCTTCTTGCGATGCTCCTCTACAAACTCATCATATCGTTCCACTACCTGTTCAAGTTTCTTGAAGTCCAGTTCCAAGTCTTTCTTAACCTGTGTGGAACGAAGTGCCGCGGCTGGATGGTACAAAGGCATTACAATAGTATCGTTAAGCCAAAATATTTTGCCACGGTCCTTGGATATCTTTGCATCAGGAATGAAGTAATTCATAGCAAACCTGCCGAGCGGGGCAATGACTTTAGGATCAATAATTTTGATCTGGCGGGTAAGGTATGGTTTGTATGCCTCAATCTCGTTCGGCAATGGATCGCGGTTATTCGGTGGTCGATGCTTGATAATATTCGTAATATACACCCCTTCCCGCTTCCAATGAGCGTCTCTGATAAGTATGTCCAGAAGTTGACCCGCGCGACCGACAAAAGGTCGACCCTGTTTGTCCTCATGGTATCCGGGACCTTCGCCAATAAACATAATACCTTGTTCCGGATCTCCTTCTCCGAACACTAAATTCGCTTCGCGAAGCGGTAAAGATTCATCAACAGCCATCTCCTGCTCCAGTTTTGCTAAATCATCTATTTTATTCACTGCTTTTATTGTACCGCACGGGTATTTGACGTAAAGAAAAAACAGCTCAATGGTATTGAGCTGTTTTAGTGGGCGGTACTGGATTCGAACCAGTGACCTTTCGGATGTGACCCGAACGCTCTAGCCAACTGAGCTAACCGCCCGTAGGAATGAGCGTATGCTCATTCCTACTTCAAGTTCACCGTAGCACCCACTTCGCTAAGCTTTTTCTGCATTTTCTCAGCTTCCTCGCGCTTTACGCTTTCCTTAATAGCTTTTGGCGCGTTATCAATCAACTCCTTTGATTCCTTTAAGCCTAAGCCAGTGATTTCCTTCACTGCCTTAATTACGTTAATTTTCTGGCCGCCCACAGCTTCCAAAATCACGTCAACTTCACTCTTTTCCTCATCACCTTCAGCCGTACCACCACCTGCTGCTGCAGGAGCAACTGCAGAAACACCGAATTTTTTCTCAAACACTTTCACTAAATCAGCAAGGTCAATAACCGACATATCGCCAATTGCCTCAATGATTTTCACGAACCGTTTATCATTTACGTCCACACTATCATCAGACGTTTCTTTAGTTTCCTCTTTTTCTTCTTCTTTTTTTCCTTCCTTTTTTTCTTTCCCGACGCTCTCTTGAGGTCGGGACTCCGACCCTGTAGGCGTCGGAGCTACCTTTTGTTCTTTTTCTTCTGCCATATTTTTATATATACTCTATTCGCCCTTTATCTGACCTACAACGTATGCGAGTGCTCGCAGAGGTGCAGAAATTGTACTAACCACGAGTCCAAGCATTTCATCACGCGGTGGTAACTGACCAACGCGCTCCAAAAACGACGCTTCTATTACTTGCTTTCCCTTAATATCAAAACTATCAAATATAGTACCGTCATGTTTTTTTACAAAACGATACACGGTGCCAGCAATGTCAGAAATATCACCAGAGAACGGAATAAATCCTGCTTGCCCAAGAAACCTTTCTGGAACATTGAGTGAGATACCGGCCTGCTGGAGTGCGATGCGTAACAGACGACGTTTCGCAATACGCATAACACTGCCAGATTCACGCAGTGTACGGCGAAACGCATTTAATTCATTAACAGATAACCCAGAAAATCCAGCGAGTATAAAACCATCATGCTTCTTAAGTACATCACTGATGTACTTAATTTCCTCTTCTTTTTGTATTTTCGTCTTTGCCATAATAAAAATCTGCGGTTCGCTCCGCAGACATACCGAAACACGTTCTGTGTTCCCTCCTCGGCAGGTCTTACCCCATTGCCTGCTGTCTGTGGAGTGTCTTTATGATATCTATATAGAAGAACATGTCAAGGATGAGCTACTAAATTATTAATAATTAATTATTTCGATTTAGCACAAAACTCCATGTTTTTTTAAACCTAGGAAGTTCCATTGCAAAAATAAAATCTAATCGATCGGGGGGTAAATCTTTTTCGCTTCTATATTCTGTGGCGGCTACATAATAGTTCCCACCTAAGCGTTTATTAACCCCTACATCGAAATAGGTTGGTTCCCCAGACTTTTTATATTTTATAGAAAAGACGTTATCTAGCATCTCGTCTTTGAAGATAGATAGAGTATTACCCGTAGAATCTGATAACCCGAACTCAATATAAACTTCATCTCTGTCATTAAAACTGTGAAAATAGCTATCTACAATTTCAAAATGCACTTCTCTCAAATTATTTTTTTGATAGATCCACAATTTTAAGAGCTCAATCGTCTCTTTCAGCTGTTTACCTCCAGCAGGACCGTAACTTTTTGTTATGATGCCGAAGTCATCGCTACCGGAATACATGAGATCTCTAGCGTATGCTCTAAAATATCCATTACCTACAAACCAGCAATTGGTGTTGTCAACGCAATTTATGCCGAAATCACACTCATGCGGATAAATCATTACCCTCATGCCTTCAAGAGTATTATCAAATGCCATAACACAATCCTGTGCTTCCTTATCATTATCAGTTTCAGACGACAATAAACAGCGTTTCAAGCTTATGTAATCTTCATAACATACCGAATTGGTATTGATTTGGCCCGAACACCACTTGGGGCAACCTTCAATGTCCCAGTTTGGTGGAAGGTCTGAATTATCATTGTAATTTTTCTTGTAATCGGTTACGCCTGATATACTGGTTAAATCATAAGTAAATCCTTTACCATAACCCTCGTCCAGTCCTCCGAAAGAATGACCTATCTCATGCAAAAATGTATGTAAATTAGATTTACTATAAGAACTTATGGACTGATATCCTATTTTGTTTATGGTTCTAAGATAATCATGCCCTGTGCCTCTAATTTGTGAACCAGTAGAAATAATTTGATAAATATTGCTTGATAAACCAGGACACTTTTCCATTAGAACCCTCTTAATAGTTCTTAGGTTCTCAAGATTGCTATATTCATCCAGATAAAAGAAATTAAAATCATCTTTATACTCACTGTAAGGATAAATTGTATAAAAAGAGCTTTCTTTGTTTTCATCAAAAAAATCTTTTACAGAATTAACGAGTTCTTGTTCGTTTTGCATTTCTTCAGCAGGAATAAAAACAAAGTTAATCTTATTGCTAATGCTACCCTTATAAACCAACGGCTTACAGCTTCCGAATTGGCTTATACTCATATCACTCATACCATTGTCCCCTATAACCTCTACATAAAGGTCGTCACCGACGCTTGCTCTTAATTTATAATGTCCTACTTCCGTTGGTTTAATTATGGCCTCAATTTTGAACTCCTCACGCGCTTTCAAATTCACTTGCCGATCTAAGTAGCCACTAACTAGTTCAAAGCTATTCGGAATTTCAATGCTCGCGGGGTAATTAGGGATATCTACTTCAGGGATAAGGATTAGGGTAACTGTAACTAGCGTATTTAAGATCGGCTGATCAGATAGAGACAATTCTCCTAATACTATTTGAACCCCACTGCCACCATTTTGTTGTGCGCTCCAAAAATATAATCCTGTAATAATTACCAGAACTATTATTAAACCACCTATTATTTTTTTCATTTTTTAAAAACCCTCCAACCAATGAATATGGCTATCAGTAAAACGATGAATCCAAGCAGTACATACATAGCGCTTTTTTCTTTTAGAGGCGGAGTTCTATCAGCCAACGCACCACCTGCGGTTCGAATCCCAGGATCCTTGAAAAGAACTTCTCCCGTATGAGCATCAATAATATATCCCAATGTTGGCCCATCAGACTGCGCATAGTCTACCCCCCAACTGAGCAAATAAGATTGTTGCTTAGGATAAATCAATAAGCCAGTAGCAACTTTTTTAGCTGGACTACCTGCGTCTTTTTTAGCAATCTTAATTGCTTCATCAGCACTAAGTGTTGATTCTAAGGATATAGTAAAAGAACGGTGATAATTACCATTAAAACTACTAACTTGGCCTTCTTGGTTAAAGTGGATAATCAGCTGACTTGCAAACACCGGAATCCCCTTAAAGATTCTGTTAAGTTTTACGTGGGTATATCCTACTACATCATCTTCTGTAACTTGGACTACCTCTAATTCCTCATCTGGATTATCCAACTTAAAAATATCTGGGTAATGCTTTATAAAACACAAGGCTGACTTTTCCGGACTACCACCGGAGTTAATAAAACTTTCGGGAGAAAAACCTTCTTCTATGAAGAAGGGAGAAAAAGTCGGATAAAAACTAGGATTACTAGTACCACTCTTTTCCCATAGATTCGAAAAAAACGAAATGCTACTACTAAGTGCATCATTAGAAAGGAATTGATCGTTCATCGGACAATCATCCTGAGCATAAACTATAAATACCGTTGATAAAAACAGCACCACAATAAAAATAATTATTATTTTCATAATGATTCTTAAGTTGTATTTTCATGATACATACATGGAAAAAATTATCAATGCGGAGTTGATCGAATATTCACTACTTGATCAACCCCACTAAGTATACAGTTGTCTTGCGAAACGCCTATATCTATACTATGGTGTACTCACCATGGACAACAAAAAACTATTTACAAACGTGAAAGTTGATATCGGTAAAGATGGGATTGCTGATATTCAAGGTGAAATACCGACCGAGATAATGCAAGAATACCGTAAGCGCTCACTCGACGCGAGGCGTAAAGATATTGAGGTGCCAGGATTCCGAAAAGGACACGCTTCCGATGAGGAGATACTCAAACGTGTCGGTGAAGAAGAGATACTGGAAGATGCAGCCAATCGTGCACTTAATAAAGCATATCCGGCAATCGTTGACGAACACAAACTTGATGTAATGAGTGCACCACAGGTAACAATTACCAAGCTCGCTCTCGGCAATCCACTCGGCTTTACCTTACGTGTCGGCATCACTCCAGAGGTCAAATTACCAAACTACAAAAAAGTAGCTAAGGACACGATTAAATTGGAGTCCGTGGAAAAAACGGAAGCAACCGACGAAGAGGTAAAAAATGTCATCAATGATATTATACGCATGCACGCACAATCCACAGACGTAAAAACCAAGCAAGAAGACGGTACCGGTCTCGTCGATACCGAAGGGAAACCACTCTCAACTACAAAAGAAAATGAAGAACTTCCTGAACTTACCGACACGCTTGTACAGAAACTCGGCTCATTCAAGAACGTAGAAGATTTCAGGATAAAGATACAAGATACTATAAAACAAGATAAGATCATCGCGATGCAGCGAAAGAGGCGCGATGCGCTCGCCAAGGCGCTTATAGCGGCAACAAAACTAACCATTCATGACATCGTTCTTGATAATGAGATGAATATCCTCAAAGAACGATTTATGAGTGAACTGAAGCAGAACAACACGACACTTGAAAAGTATCTCAAACGCACCAACCAAACAGAAGAAGTGTTTATGCGGGCACAACGTGACCATATTGAACGCCAATTCAAATTGAAACTCGTCTTAACAGCTATCGGCAAAAAAGAAGATATTACGCTAGACCCTAAAGAAGTTGAGCAAAATGTACAGATGCTCCGTGCGCGCCATCCCGATGCAGAGATAGAGGCACTCACAGACTACGTACGCTCATTACTAACCAATGAACACGTTATGCAGTTCTTGGAAAATCAGAACGAAAAACACGCGGAAACAATATAAATAAAAGAACGGCTCAAAAGTAATTGAGCCGTTCTTTTATAGTTCCCCGTCCAGTTTCTCTAATAATTCCTCTGCCTTCTTAGAAAGCTTCTTTGGTAAGACGAGATGGAATGTAATATAAAGGCTGCCTCGCGAAAGTTCGTTCGCTGCAATGAGGGAAAACTTTGGCATACCATGCTTCGGAACATCAAGAGGATCCTTGAAATTAAATCCAGTGGGGATAGTAACCGAAAACTCCTCACCGCTCACGCCCATAATAATGATCGGCTTTCCTAATAGTGCCTGTGTAACAGTTACATTCTTCGTCATAAAAAGATCTGCTCTTCTGCGTTCAAAAACATCATGTGACTTAACCTGGATAATAATGTACAAGTCACCGACACGACCACTATGCTCCCCTGCTTCACCTTTCTCACGAATTTTAATAATCTGCCCGTTCTCAATGCCTGGATTGAAATCTATAGTAACTGAACGTTTTCCTCTTACGCGACCGGTTCCTGTACATTTTAAACATATCTCATTTGGTACTTCGCCTCTCCCAAAACACTGGGGGCAGCTCCTTACTTGAGAAAACTCCCCAAAAAATGTGCGGCGCTGTTCACGAATTTCTCCCTTCCCCTGACACACAGTACAGTTCTTAAACCCCGCACTCGTATTGTGCCCAAGACCATCACATCCCTTACAGAATACCTGTGTGCCGAATGTAATATCACGCTTGCCACCACGAAACGCTTCCTCAAGTGTAATGGTGTGGATAATTTCTATATCCGACCCGTGTACGTACGTTTGTCGCTTCTGTCTGCTAAATCCAAACTGCTCAAACAAGTCTCCAAACATATCGCTCAAATCACCAACGTCACCGGCAGCATTCCATTCTACGTTACCCATATTACCAAAATCAAAACCACCAAAACCACCTCCTTGATGACCCGCACCAGAAAATACATGCCCGAATTGGTCATACTGAGTGCGCTTTGTTTCATCTGAGAGCACCTGATATGCTTCATTAACTTCTTTAAATTTCCCTTCGTTACCACTCTTTTTGTCAGGGTGGTACTTGTGCGCAAGTCGCCTAAACGCTTTCTTAATTTCCTCCTTTGAAGCATCTCGTGAAACCCCCAGTACTTTGTAGTAATCGCTTTCCATAATTATTGAAATATTAGTGTACTCCTTCAATTAACTCAACACAACTATATCTTGTTTACGGTCTTCAGATGTAACATATGCAAATCCTATCAAAATTGAAAGCTTGTACAGAAGGAATGCAACCACTGCCGCTGGAAGATATAGCACGAACGCGAGTCCACGCAGCGCGAAGAAAAGCATAAGAATAACTCCTGCGCCACCGAGTGCTTGAATCGTCGGTGATAATGACAATATCTCACGTTCAACCACACCGTATATAAACGAATAGAGTGTTTGTTCCTTACTGAGTGTGCCCCCCTCAATACGTTCAAACATGCTTTCAAACTGAACTTCGATATTCTCAATAAATCCACGACGCGCTGCCGGCGGCAGCTTATCAATATTAATCCCCTGTTGCAGTAAATCAATTTTAGAACGGCGCAGTTGTGTTTCACTCATATGCGCTATCGCTTCTTCTATGGACATATCAAATGTAATCGTTGGAAACCATAAATGTACTACCGGTTCTGTAGTTGTGAGCGCCGCTTGAAACCATCGTTCGGCTACGTCACCCGAAAAATTTCCGAGGTGTACGTAGTGGTTGTAACTTAAAAATGATACACAGAGTAATACTCCTGCGAGCGCCTTCGGTAATACCCGAAACATAATCGTAAAGAAATGAATCTTGAGCGTATTACGCAAAAGTCGCGATCCGTACTCAACGGCGATAAGAGTCATCAGCAAAAACAGCATAAAACCAATTACTACGAACAGTGATGGCTGTGGGTATATGTACGACCAGAAAATAAAGAGTGGAGCTATCACGGCGAGTACAACAAGCGGCGCAATATACGTGAATCTCCGCAACAGCATCACCTGTAGCGCGAGTATTACGAGGTAGAGTGCGAGAAAAATTGAGCTGAACAGTAAATCAGAAAACTGAGCAGTTATCAAAAATCGGTTGAAGACAAAAAACGTAAGCGTGCTTAACCCTGCACCGGCAGCACCAAGTCCAACAATTTTAACTTTCTTTAGTAGTGTCTCCGTTATCTCCGACATTCTTTTTTTCCTTATCTTCATTGTAGAGCGCTTCTCCTACCTTTTGAAGGGTTTCGGAAAGTTCCTTCATGGAATCGTTAATAAGAACAATATCGTCTTTCTGCAAAAGCTCTTTTAGGTGATTTACTTTCTTTTCAATGTCATCTTTCAAGTCGGGTTGTATTTTATCTCCATTTTCTCTCAATGTTTTCTCAGCAACATAAACGAGAGATTCTGCGTTGTTTTTTGATTCAACCTGTTCTTTCTTCTTCTTGTCTTCTTCTTCGTGTTCCATTGCTTCGTTCTTAAGGTTTTCCACTTCTTCCTTATTCAAGCTCGTTGTCGCTTCAACGTGAACTGACTGACTTTTACCTGTCGCCTTATCTTTTGCCGAAACGTTCAGTATGCCGTTTGCGTCAATATCAAACGTCACCTCAACTTGTGGTACACCTCGTGGAGATGGTGGAATACCATCTAAAATAAAGCGAGCGAGCGTTTTATTATCCCCCGCCATAGTACGTTCACCCTGCAATACATGCACCTCTACGGAGGGTTGATTATCTGCTGCAGTTGAGAAAATTTGCATCTTTGATGTTGGAATAGTAGTGTTTTTGGGAATCATTGGCGTAGCAACGCTACCGAGCGTCTCAATAGAAAGCGTAAGCGGCGTAACATCAAGCAATAACACATCCTTTACATCTCCCTGCAAAATACCGGCCTGCGTTGCCGCGCCGATAGCAACCACCTCATCAGGATTAATACCCTTGTGCGGCTCCTTGCCAAATAACTCTTTCACCGCTCTCTGAATTGCGGGCATACGTGTTTGACCACCGACAAGGATAATTTCGTCAATGTCCTCAAGCTTCATACCTGCTCCTTTCGGTTGTTTTGCAGTGACGGCTTCTTTAATCATTTGCACTGACCTGTCAACAAAATCCTTTACTAAATCTTCAAGCTTCGCGCGCGTTAGCTTCATGGTGAAATGCTTAGGTCCGTTATCGTCGGAAGTAATGTACGGCAAATTAATCTCTGTTTCCTGAGTAACTGAGAGTTCATGCTTTGCACGTTCAGCTGCTTCTTTCAAACGCTGTACCGCAAGCGTATCTTTCGACAAATCAACGCCCTCCTGCTTCTTGTATTCGCTGAGCAGGTACTTAATAATTCGGTTATCAAAGTCCTCACCTCCAAGATGTGAATCACCTCCTGTTGCTTTTACTTCAACAGTATCATCTCCTACTTCAAGCACTGAGATGTCAAAGGTACCGCCGCCAAAGTCATAGACAACAATTTGTTCGTTTGTCTTTTTATTGAGTCCATACGCCAATGCCGCTGCAGTTGGTTCATTGATAATGCGACGTACTTTAAATCCGGCTATTTCGCCAGCCTGCTTCGTCGCCTGTCTCTGACTGTCATCAAAATACGCAGGTACGGTTATCACCGCTTCGGTAATTTTTTCACCAATCTTCGCTTCCGCATCTCGCTTCATTTTTTGTAAAATCATCGCCGAAATCTCCTCGGGAGTATACCAACGGTCTCCCATCTTTACCCGAACACCACCCTGATCTGTTTTCTGCAGTTCGTACGGGAGTATTTTATTATCTTCCTGAATCTCAGCATCATCAAACTTATGTCCGATGAGACGCTTCACCGAAAAAATAGTATTGTGTGGATTGACTACTAATTGACGCTTTGCCACCTGCCCAACCAATCGCTCGCCGGACTTATTAAGTGCCACCACGGATGGTGTTGTACGATTGCCCTCTTCGTTCTCCAAAACCTTTGGTTCACCTCCTTCAATGATTGCCATCGCAGAGTTGGTCGTGCCTAAATCAATGCCTAAAATTTTACTCATAATTTTAACAAATGTTACTGGTTAATGTTTAATTTTTAGTTTTTTTGCCCTTTGAGAGTACTACACGTGCGGGACGCAGTACCTTATCGTGCAGTATATATCCAGACTCAATTTCTTCTACAATGGTGCCTTCAGGCTTATTAGACTCCACCTCCGTAACTGCTTCATGCTTGGTAGGGTTAAACATGTCCCCTGCCTTGATTGGTATCTTCTTCAGTCCGTATCGCTTCAATGTATCCACGAACTGGTTATAAATAAGCTCTACTCCACGCTTCTCCATTACATCGTCTTTATTCGCCATAATGCCCAAGGTAAAACTGTCTAAAACCGTTACGAGTTCTTGTATTAACTTCTCTTTTTGTACGCGTGCTGTTTTATCGAATCGTTCCTGTTCTTCTTTTTTATAGTTAATGAAATCAGCTTTCGCGCGCTTCCATCCATTAAGGTATTCATCGCGCTCTTTCTTGCACCGTGTGAGTTCTGTGCCTCTCAGCTTTCGCGCGCGCTTTTCTTTTTTGTCTTTATGTTCGGACATAGTTATATTTCGTGTACCGCTTCGTCAAATGAGCGGAAAAAATCGAGCGACCTGCGATAGTTCATGCGACGTGGACCGATTGCGAGCAGTAGTATATGTTCATCGTCTATAACGAACTGTTCTGCAATAACAGAAAGTGTACCGCTCGTTGTGATCGGACTTGTCCCAACGAATACTTGTGGTACCGTATTCATATTCTCCAACCAATCACTGCTAGATTCAAGGCGATGCGAAAGGTGTTCAAAATCACGAATGACATGCAATATATCCTCTGTTGATGTTGCATCAAGTGCCTGACATAAAGCTTGTAAACCACTTTTATGAAGAACTTTATGTTCAGGTTCATACACAACACTTAGAACATTCAGATACGATGCGAGTTCTTGAGTAAACAATTGCATATGCCGCGCAAAAAACTCGTTTATTAACATATCAAGTCTATCGTTTCTTTTTCGTTGCTCAGTTCGCTTGTGCAATAGCGACTGTACGAATAGACGATACGCCTTATTGGTTGGTGTTCTACCCCCCGAAGGATGTGTTTGTATAAGGTACTTGTCTCTATCGAGCGCTGCAAGTTCGCGGCGGATCATGGCAGGCTTAATACCAAAATTGTACTGCTCATACAATCTACCGGACGTAATTGGATGTCCCGTTTCAATAAAATCCTCTATTGCAGCTTCAAAAATCTGCTCTCTCCGCTCTTCCATTGAGTATCAATGTAACATTAGCACTCTACATCGTCAAGTGCTACAAGACTGCAAAATTATGCCAATGACTCCTATGGGAGACAATCACCAACAGAGACTGGAGTAGTAGTGACATTGTCACTATTATCAAACGTCAACCTAATACAGGTACCGTCCGGCTTAGTAAAAATGATGCCAGCGGTCGAGGTAGAGATGTAAATATCATCAGTAGTCTTAATGCTCGTACCTGCTACTGGCGCAGCACCGACACCGACACCAGATGAAAAGTAGCCGTACCGCCACGCAGTACCCGACTCTCCCACATCGTACGTACTGCCGGTATTGGGCAGTAAACTAGAATCAAAAGTAGCCGCCGTTACACGACTGATAGCCGTACGTGTCGTTCTCTTGTACTTGGCACGCTGACTCTCCGTATTGTAACTGACCGTTATATGCACCTGCACGATTGCATGACCACCTGGATTTTCGTACTTCGTGACAGAAAAATCATTTACCTGTATCTGTGAATCAGTGAGCGGAATAGGATCATAACTCCCTTCCTGTAAATACACCATATTATCAGATAGATAAATAGTTGTCGGGTCAAGCGTTGAAGATGCCATGCGTAGTGTAAGTGTTGAAGTTGTTACGTTACTCGTCATATCAATAATACTTGACTCACGAACAAGACGCTCAACGGTATTATTCACAAAACTAATTTGATCATTTACCTCGTTAATTGACGTCTGTCGAACATGTACCTGTGTAAATATAATTAAAATACTCACCAGAAACGCCGAGATTGCGACAAAGATACTGATGTAGATTAACATCTCAATAAGTGAAAATCCCTGTCTGTCCGACAGGCAGGCTCTATTCCTCATACTGTTATCATACCATTTACTTATAATAGACTCGATTCTGGACACGAAAATCCAAGTACTGCAGCCGAGAAAAATCGACGCGTTCACCAAGCGATGTAAGTACCGTATCAAGATCATCAGGTATTACATTGAAGTCAAAAAACAGTTTTGGGCCTAACGTCAACGTCGCTTCCCATTCCTGTACCGCAATGTCACGCAATGTGATACTGTCAACCAAAAGACCACTATTCTCAATACTGTTGAGCACGGCAAATATATTAGTCACCCATTGCGGACGCGGCAGGAATGCTTCACCGAGCACCAACGGACGCTCATTAGGGTCTATAATCTGCGTAATAAGTACACCTTTCCCGAATGGAGCTGGTGCAAATATCATGCCCTCATCATCAAACGCGTAGCAGTTCTTTTCTTTGGCACACACAATGCCGCGCAATGAACGTTCCTTTATTGTTATTTGTACGTTTCGGCGCAGCACATCCACATCCACGTTGAACGCCGCAATTGCAGGCAACGTGTGCCGATCACGTACTTTGTCCCGCTCGCCAAAGAGCCAGAATAGTGTGTGGTCTTTTCCCAGTATCCCTAGCGCACGACTCGTTTGGATGCTCTGCATCGCGAGCGCTGAAATAACGGTCTCAGGATTTGGACTCAAATGCGCGCCTTCAACGTTAAAAGCGCTTACGGTAAATAAATCTGAGTATAGTATGAGGTATGCAATGCCGGTAACCACAAACACGAATACGGTGATAAAACCAAGCCACAGAAAAAGTGTTTTATGCGACCTTCGTGAATCAGTGAGCAACATAATAAATTAGATTACGTCTATTTCTTTACTGCCTGTCCACGATTGCAACACGGGCGGTACACGCACCGTACCTTGCTTGGTTTGATAATTCTCAATAATTGCAACAATCGTCCTGCCTATTGCAAAACCGGTTGCGTTAAGCGTATGCATGTACTGCGGCTTATTCATACCTTCTTGTATAAACCGTGCACGTATGCCACGCGCCTGAAAATCAGTGGTATTGGAACATGAATGCGTTTCTCGGTACTGCTTCTCAGAAGGTAACCATGTCTCTATGTCATACTGACGCGCATCACTCCACGTCATATCTCCAGTACATACCTCAACGACACGGTAAGGAAGTTCAAGCTTCTGCATGAGACACTCCTGTATAGCAAGTAAAAATTGATGCTCTTCCTCTGATTTTTCGGGATGTACAAAAGAGAACATTTCTACTTTATCGAATTGGTGCACGCGTAAAATGCCACGCGTATCTCTACCATACGAACCTGCCTCACGCCTGAAGCAAGTAGAGAACCCAACGTAGCGTCGAGGGAGATCTTTCTCACGTAGTGTTTCATCAATATGCAAAGGTCCAATTGTATGCTCTGAGCTCCCCACCAAATATAAGTCGTCTTCGTCAATACGAAACGCGTCATGATCATCAATGAACGTACCTTTCCCCATACGACGCATAATCTCTGGTCGTATCATCACCGGAGGCACCACAGGTATAAACCCTTCTGCGGTTATAGTTTCTATAGCAAACTGTATCAGCGCAAACTCTAAACGCGCTGCGCCACCCAATAAATACCCAAACCTACTGCCGGCAACTACTGCGGCACGTTTCACATCAATAATACCCAACTGTTCAGCAACTGTAAGATAATCTTTCGGCTTAAAATCAAACTCCGGTTGTTTGCCAACCTGCCGGAGTTCCACATTATCCTTATCATTCTTACCAACTGGTACGTCGTCAAACGGAATATTTGGAAGCTTTTCAAGTAACACATCACGTTGTTGTTTTAGATGCGTTTCTTCATCACTAAGTTTTGTAATCTGCTGCTTCAAAAGCCTTGCACGGCTCAACGCCCCTTTCGTATGCTTTTTCGCAATCTCTTTAGTTACTTCATTCTGTTCCGCCTTCAGGTCATCAAGCGCTTTTGCTTTTTCTCGCCATACTTCATCACGACGCAATAGTTTATCAACTATTTTTGAGTCAACTCCTTTCTTTGCAACACCTTCCTTTACCGCATCTACATGTTCCCGAATGAGGTTTATATCAAGCATCGGTTTTCTTTCTCATTAAGGGAAAGATGACTGTTTCACGTACTGGCTTATCAAGTAAAACAGCAAACAATCGCTCTGACATACCAAATCCTCCTGCGGGAGGCATGCCATATTCAAGCGCTTTCAGAAAATCCTCGTCTATACGCTGCGCCTCTACGTCTCCCTGCTCACGCAGCTTCATTTGATCCTCAAACCGTTTACGCTGATCAATAGGGTCATTCAATTCTGAAAACCCTTTTCCTAATTCGGTACCGGCTGCAACGATCTGAAATCGCTCAACCCGTCCCGGATCATCATCTCGCCGCTTTGCCAACGGCTCTATTTCGACCGGCGGATCTATCAAAAAACAGGGTTGTATAAGTGTTCCCCGCACCGAGTGTTTGTAAATCAAATCAATGATACGTCCTTTTCCGTATCCTCGCGCGACGGTAATACCAAGTGAACGCGCCTTCTTTTTCAGCTCCGCAATGGTGGTATGAACCAAATCAATTCCGGTCTTTCGTTTAAATACTTCATAGTAATCCACACGAGACCAACGACTTCCCCAGGAAATTTTGTGGCCGCGCGTATTCGTTGTAAGCGTACCGAGCGTCTTTTTAATAGTTCGTTTATATAGACGCTCCGTGAATTTCATCATAGCTGTATAGTCCCAGTAGGCAGCGTAGCACTCCATCTGTGTGTAATCCTGTAAGTGTTCTTGGTCGATACCTTCATTGCGGAAAATACGCCCAATTTCAAATACTTTTTCAACACCGCCAACCAGCATCTTTTTTAGGGGAAGCTCTAAGGAAATACGTAGATAAAAATCCTTATCAAGCGCCTTATGATGCGTTACAAACGGCTCTGCCTCTGCTCCCCCCGGTACTGATTCCAGCACCGGCATCTCCACCTCAAAAAATCCTTCCTCTTTCAAAAACGAGCGTATTGTATCCCAAAATCGTATCTTTTTTGCAAATAGTTCCCGCGTCTCCGGGTGCAATAATATATCAAGGTAACGCTCACGAAGACGGACTTCCGTATCCTCCAAACCATACCAGGTAGTAGGAAGCGGACGAATACTCTTTGCGATAATGCGCACTCGCTTGACGGAAACACTCTTTTCACCACGCTTTGTACGTACGGGAAATCCGTATGCCTCAATAAAATCACCGCGGTCGAGTGTTTTTTTAATCAAGTTAAATGTTTTTGTCTCCGCTTTGCTAATAAGGAGTTGCATGCTACCACTCGCGTCCCGTATATCAATAAAAATAATGCTCCCCTGATCACGCATACTCCACACCCGACCAACCACATACAAATTTTTCTTCTTACGGGAAAGTTTTTGAAATTCAGTGCGTAATTCTTTGAGTGTCACATCACGACGCACCCGTGCTGGATACGGAGATGCGTCTTGCTCGTACGTATGCAACTTCTTTAATCGATCTCGTATAAGGTCTTCAATCATTGGACTATTCAATACCAATGATGTGGTATGCTATTTTACCCTTTGGCGTATCTACCTCTATATGGTCACCCACCTTTCTACCAAGCAGGCTTCTGCCCAGAGGAGATTCATTTGATATCTTACCTTCCTTCGGATCTGCTTCATCAGAACCGACAATGGTGTATTGGACTGAATTTTTTCCTTTTTGCACCTTTACGAAAGAGCCAACTTCTATTACGTCAGATCCTTTTTTCTTCTGAATAATAGTTGCGCCGCGCAATACTCGTTCCAAATGGTGAATACGTCGTTCCAGTATGAGCTGTTCTTCACGTGCTTCCTGATACTCAGAATTTTCTGAGAGGTCTCCTAATTCCTTTGCTTCCTTGAGACGTGAAGCAATGCTGCGCCGTCCTTTTCCTTTTAGTTGCTTTAATTCTTCCTCAAGCTCTTTATATCGATTTTTAGTAACATAAATATTTGTCATAACAATAATAAAAATTTAACGGGCTTCTGTGCCCATCCGATGCTCATAGTACCATAAAAAAGTATCTCTGGCTACTGGTGTCGCGTTTAAGCTTCCCTCACGTGCGTCTTCAATAATGATCAAGAGAGCAATTTCAGGTTCTTCAAACGGACCGTATCCAATAAACAATGCATTGGTTTTTCCATCTCCTACCTGTGCAGTCCCTGTCTTAGCTGCAATATCCATTGGCACATCGAGAAGCATACGCACAGTACCATACTGCTTCACAACCGCATCACGCATACCACGCCGTACCGCCTTGAATGAAAGGAGAGATATGTGTTCTTTGATACTACTCAGCACCTCCGGTTCACCTTGAGCCACGCGAAACTTATACAATGTACCCCCGTTCGCAATGGCTGAAACGTAGTTCAAAAGCTCAAGTGGCGTCACGGTAAGATCCCCCTGGCCAATACTCACATTGTACGTGTCTCCTACACGCCATGGATCATTTTCCCGTTTACGCTTCCATTCAGCACTCGGTAGAAATCCCACCTTTTCTTCTGGAAGGTCTATTTCGGTCTGCTTATCAAGACGAAACAACTGCCACCACTGGCGTAGCACCTGAATACCTAAACCATCTGTACTTTCAAAACCTCCTCCTACAATATAAAAATATACATTGCTTGACTTTGCAAGTGCAGAATATATGTTCACCCACCCGTGCGGTTTCCAGTCGAGAAAAATTGACGGCTTGTCTGGATAGTACGGGTTCGGTATACGCAAAGATCCTGAAGAGAAAAATAAATCTTCAGGGTCAACAATCTGCTCTTCCAGCGCTGCCACTGCAACCAACGGCTTGATGGTTGACCCAGGATTATACCTTCCACTCACCGCGCGATTAAAGAGTGGTTCCCCCGACACATTAAGAAAGTCAGCAACACGATTCGTATCAAAACTTGGAATACTTACAAGTGCGAGTACCTCTCCGTTCTGCGGATTCACTGCAACACCCACACCGCCGCTATTACCGAATGCCTGTACCTGCTGTGTAAGTCGTTCATACAAATACGTTTGTAGTTCTCCATCAATAAACGTATACACATCTTCCCCAATTGAAGGTTCTCGAACGATATAAGCCTCCTGCACCTCGCTATGTACGTCAAGTACCGATATTTGCTGACCGCTCATACCACGCAGCAAGTCATCATAGAATAGCTCCAAACCACTTTTTCCTATTTCCTCTTCAAGGGTAAGTTGCGGAGAACGTTCAAGATCCTGCTGTGCCACCAGACCGGTGTAACCAAGAAGGTGACTAAATGCAAATTGATGTGCCAGGACTCGCATAAATCCAGGTTCAATATCAATCCCCGGTATCTGTTTTGTAGAAAACGCTATTAACTCATCGTGCGATAGATTTGCACTGAGCAAAAGACGTCCGAGCCGCCAGTCATGATTCTCAAGCATATCAATAATGTCTCCATAGCTATTGCTAATAATATCAGCAATAGCTTGAAGCGCACTTTCACGCTCTACTGCATCATGTGGCAACCCTTTAAAAGATATGAATGCACGGAATGCAGGTTCATTGCGTACTAACGGATTACCAAATCTATCCTTGATAATACCGCGCGGTGCCGGCTCAATATCAGCACGCGTCATATTTGCCTGCGCACTCTTTAGGTATAGATCGCGTTGTACGCCTCCTATATTGAACAGCTGCGCAACGATAACGAGCGCTATAGTGACGGTAATTGCTAAAAATGTACTGAAGATTTTACCGGTAAGCGGTACCTCCAGCATATTATCCTCAGTTGACCCATCTGCCAGTATATCTTCAAGACTTGGTATTTCTTGTTTCATATACGATTAGTTCTTTTAGAGAGTAAGAGAAAAATCTCACCTATACATACCGTATAGAGCGCTTCCCCTGCTATCACCAACCAAGGTACATTTGTCAGTTTCAAAGGATGCAGCAGTCCATAAAACACGAATGTTGCCACTATCGCATACATTGCAAAATCAACAAATGTGTTACCACTAAGAAAAGGTCGAACCATTACGATACCAATAATAACAATGCCGAGCGCAAAAAAATCCCAAACCCAAAATGGCGACCACCACAATGCCACAAACACTAACAGCGACACCGCAGATAAAACAATGATGAGTGCTTCATTGCGACGCAATGAAAATGTAAGCGCCAACAGTACCGCAAGTAATATATTGGGCGCTATACCGACAATCTCCAAAACACGATTTGTCTGCAGCACCATAAGTACGATAAACAATAGTGCAAATAGTAATGCGGTAGTTAATACGCGCAACCGAGTAGTCGTCATTGTTATGGAAAATCGGTTACAACCAGCACGGTAACAAGATTGGTTACATCGTATCGAATATTGATAGACCCTGTACGCCATGGATTCCCAGGAATATCAGTAATATGTGCAACCGAGCCAACTAACTGCGCGTACGGAAAGTCACTATCTATATTAAATACGTTGTCTCCTTCTTCAATATCGTACGTACGACCAATAAGTTCTAAGCGGGGCGACTGCCCACCTTCCAGTACTGCCTTGTTTCGTGCGGTACCGATAGCAACACTGCTTCGCCAAGAAACATCAAAAAATGTTTGTACCTCTGCCTGATGTTTGCGTACGCTTATAACAATACCAACAAGGAATTGTTCCGATGTAAGTACTGGCATACCGATCGCAACACCCTCTTCCTTACCCGCGCTAATAATAAACATAGTCTTATCATTAAACGGATACTGCGAGTACACAGAAACATTAAGGTATCCATCCTCAGATTCTTCACTTTCTTCCCGTGCTAGCTCAAAACGTAGGCGCTGATTTTCCATAGTGAGCTGGTTAGCAATATCCCACGCTATACCTTTTCCAAATATACTACCGACAGTACTCTGTATACGCTGGTACGCACTATTCGTAACATCCTTCCAAAATACAATAAATACAATAAGCGCAACCAGTACAAGGGGTATGACGATGTGCTTAAATGATTTCATGTATATTGAGTGCTACGTACGTGGATCACCAAGCACCACTGCAGTATCCACGAGGTGTTTGTGATCAGAAAGATTCTCGGCTATCATACCGGACCCGCGTACAACACATGTTAGCGGTTCGTCCATAATAGTAACGTCAACTCCAACATTTTTCTTAAACAATTCGTCAATACCACGCAGTAAGCTGCCACCGCCACATAGATATATACCATTCTTATAAATATCACCGACCAGCTCCGGCGGTGTTACTTCAATAAGATCATGTAGTGCATCCTCAATATTCTCTAAACCGGGGCTTATCCATGATCGCACTATCGTATCTTTCACTACTACCTCACGCGGAAGACCACTCGCAACATCGCGTCCACGTACGGTAATATCCAACCGTTCACCTGTGAGCGGTATTGCACTCCCTACTGCCAATTTAATGTCTTCAGCGGTTGGCTCACCAATATACATTTGCAATTCCTCACGTACACCTTTAATAATCTCATGATTAAAGTAGTCGCCGGCTACCTTCAAGCGTTTTGATACTACAATGCCATTCATGGACATAATAGCCATATCGGTTGTACCGGCACCAATATCAACAATGAGGTATGCAGTCGGACGATAAATATCCAACCGGTTACTGAATGCAGCCGCGAGCGGCTGCTCTAAAAGGTATACCCGACTTGCACCATTCTCTTTAAAAAGATCGACTACCGACTTGCGCTCTACTTCGGTTAAGTTTGTGGGTACTGTTGCAACAATATCGGTAAAGAATGACCACGGAAAAACAGATCGACGTAAGAATACACGCATCATCTCCTTTGCCATATCAAAATCAGCAATTACTCCGTGGTTTATGGGACGTAATGCATTAATGTGCGATGGAGTACGATCGAGCATAGTTTTCGCACTTCGCCCTACTGCTACCATTTTATTCGTACGGTTATTCACCGCTACAATTGCCGGCTCATCTACCACAATACCCTTACCCTTTAAATAGCAACGTACACCGTTCGTTCCTAAATCAATGCTAATAACTTTCTTTAATAACATACTAATTACTTTGTTATATATTTCGGTAACTCCTTGAGCGCAATGAGCTTTTTCTCTTTTTCCGTACGTTTCTTTACCTCAATCTTATCTTCTGCAAGTGTCGAATTGCTCACTACTAGTCGCCATGGTAACCCTAAAAGGTCTGCGTCTGCAAATTTTTCTCCCGCTGATACATCAGTACGGTCATCATACAAAACTTCAATATCAGCATCAATCATACTTTGGTATGCAGTATCGGCAAACTTTTTCAACGTACCCGTCTGTTCACCAATAATCAGCAGATGAGCAATAAATGGTGCAACTGCCTGCGGCCATATCAAGCCTGCATCATCATGATACGTTTCTACAATTGCTCCCATGAGCCGCTCAACGCCAATGCCGTATGACGCCATAATAACCGGTTTTTGTGTACCGTCCGTATCACGATACATGAGCCCAACCGGCTCAGAAAAACGGGTACCGAGCTTGAAAATATTCCCGACCTCAATAGCATTTTTCTTGACAAGGTCATTACTATTACACTCAGGACAGACCTTCTGTTCCGTAATAATCTCATGATTAACCGCAACACTACACGCCTTACATAAATAAATAGTATCTTCACCAACATCAGAAACCGTTTGAAATTCATGGGAATACTGAGAAAAACTGCCGCCCGATGCAAGCGTAAGATATGTTGTATCGCCTAGTCCAACACGCTTAAAAATGCCTCGATATGCCTCCTTGACACGGTCATAGAATACATTAAGCGATTCCTCATTAGTGTGAAAACTGTAGAGGTCTTTCATAGTAAACTCACGACCACGTAAGAGTCCTGATTTCGGTCGTTCTTCATTTCTAAACTTCACCTGTATCTGGTACAACGCAATCGGTAAATCAAGGTACGAGTTCACATGTTTTTGTACTATAGGCGCAATAACCTCTTCGTGTGTAGGACCAAGTCCGTATGCACGTTCACCTTCACCAAATTGATACATCACACTCTTCATTTCATCCCAGCGTCCCGTTGTTTCCCACACTGACTTTGGGTGCAGAGCTGGCATAATAATCTCACACGCACCGGTCGCATTCATTTCCTCACGAATAATCCGCATAATATTTTCCCGCACGCGAAAACCAAGCGGCAACATAGAAAAAACGCCCGCCATGAGTTTTTCAATATATCCAGCACGGATAAGCAAGCGTGCATTTGCAGATACCTCATCCTTTGGAAAGGCCTTCTGTGTTTTGGTAAAAAGCTCTGATTGCCGCATATATACCTTTATTAAAGGCGATACGGGTTACGGGGTCAACTAAATACCTACATTGCCAACCGTCCAATATCTTGAATAGTAACCACGATCATTAAAATGAGAAGTAATGCAAATCCCACTGCGTTAATCGCAACCTGTATCTTACGTGAAATTGGTGACCCTTTTATCTTCTCGATCAACACCATAACGAATCTACCACCATCAAGTGCCGGAAAAGGGACCACATTTAGCACCGCGAGATTCAGTGAGATGAGCGCTACCAGCTGCACTAAATACACCAATCCAATAGAACCTGTCTCGCGCGCGAGAACGAAAATACCAACCGGTCCGGTTATGGTTTCTAGAACCGTCGAGTCTACAAAAATACGTGAGAAGAGGTTATAAAACCCAGCAACAATTAATGTGAGTGTCATTACTGTCGTCTCTGCAGCTTTAACGAAGCTCTGGAATACTGAGGTGCGTGGTATTCCCATATCGACTAAGCTCACACCCAAACTTCCTTCCCCTTCCGGTGGATATTCACGTCCTGTCACCGACATAGTTTGCATTGTATCTCCACGCTGAACAGTCAACACAAAGGTTTCCCCAAGGCGCTGTTGGACAAAACCAATGAGTGCGTCAGCAGTAATGGGATCGGAGAGTATCGCATCTTCATAGACAACCTTGGTCACGATATCACCCGGTCGTAAACCGGCCTCAGCTGCAGGTGACGATTCAACCACACTAGCAATTCCCAAATGCTGCGGCGCGCCAACCATAAATATTGCGCTGATAAGCAGCCAACCCACTAACACATTGGCAACAACACCGGCGAGAATAATGCTCGCACGCTGCCACGCGGGCTGATTGGCAAAACTGCGTTTCACATCAATATGCTCACCTTCTGTTTCTGTACCATCCTCTCCGTGCAGTCGAACAAATCCACCAAACGGCAGTGCATTAATGCTATATTCGGTTTCCCCATGTTTTTTAACAGCTAACCGCGGTGGAAAACCAAAACCAAACTCTTCAACCTTAACTCCAAATAACTTAGCAGCAAAAAAGTGCCCAAGCTCATGGGCAATAATAAGCAGCGATAAACTGATAATAATAATAAGTATAATCATTGGTTAATTTCTTCCTCTTTATGTTTCAAGACTTCATCTATCGATTTATTAGTTTCCTCGGTTACTTCCTGTAATCCTTCTTTAAGACGAAATTTATCATCTTCACCAATTTCTTTCTTCTCAAATAATTTTTCAATCTCCTTATTGTATTCATCACGCCCCGTACGCACCTGAATTTTAAACCGCTCTACAACTTTTTTAATATGTTTTATAAGTTCTTCGCGCCGTTCCTTACTAAGCTCTGGTAAGTATATTTTAATGACTTGATCTTCCACACTCGCAGACAATCCCAGATCAGACGACTCAATCGCCTGTGCCACACTCTGTACAACGTCTTTATCCCATACCTGAATCTGAATTTCGCGCGGCGGTACTATGTGAATAGAACCGATATGGCTCATAGGCGTCGGTGTTCCATAGTAGTCAACCTTAATATCTTCAACCAGTGCAGTACTTGCACGATTTGCACGCACGCCTTTAACTTCTTGTTGAAATGTTTCAATGATACGACGTGCCTGTTCCTTAAATCGTTCAATAGTATCCATTTCCTTCAGTATATCGCAGCAAAAAACTTAATCAAATTATCATATAGTGGTTTTATTGACAATAAAACCACTATATGATTAAATAACTATGGTTCCTTGTAAGCAGAATAACAGAAGGAGAAATCAGATGCGATTAATCGTTGACCAAAAAAACACGGCTGTGCAGGGTGGCACCGTGCCAGTGCGGTGGTGTCTCTATCGTAAAGAGTTGGAAGAGCTTGAAAGACGCGGCGTGAACAAGCCACACGTCCTCATTGTTGTAAGAAACAACAATCACGAGCATCGGCAACTCGTTCCGATGGACCAGATGATGGCGTACGTTCAGTTCCACCGTTTTGGTGAGAATACTATTCATGCCGCTGTGGTCTGGCACAACGAAGACAATGTTAAGAAACTGAAAAGTTTCTTTCTAGAAAAGTACAGTCGCCTCTCTTATGAACACGGAGTACTCCGGCTCGATGAGAAGCTTGGATTCAAAGAATATTACTCATCAAATGGACAGAGCTACAATCGGTTAGATGAAACGGCACATGTAACTGTAATGGTTCCAGAGGAGTTCTTCTCCAAGGAACCTTCCAGATTTGAGAAGTGGTGGGTGAATCTCTTCTTTGAATACAGACCTGTTGACCAGTGCCAGTTCAGGCGACGTCGTATGTTAGCATACAGTGTTCAACCGTTCGCAGTGCTGGCTTGGGTAATAGTTATAACCATCGCTCGATTCATAGGGGCATTGGTATTATCTATCGCCGGCATGCGTGGCACAGACTGGAACCCAGTCATCCATCCCTTTAGATATCCAACAGGTGATATAAAGAAACGGGTGGAGAAGGGTGATTCGGTTTTCTGGTGTAAAAAAGACGGTGAGAAGTATCCATTAATGTTCCGTGCTTTTAGTCCTCCAGTACTCTTGGTACTCAGTGTTTTACTTGTCGGTCTCGGAGTCCTGGGTGAATGGACATTTTCATACACACTGGTCCCATGGTGGTACTACGCTGTTGTCGGAGTAGTGCTCCCATTTGTAATCGCCGCAGTTGCCGCAGTTGCCTATGCCGCCTTCACACTGGTCTGGATACTGCTGACTGCACTCATCTTCAAACCCATTATCAACTGGATCGCGAATAACTCCGATGCATGGGAACAGAAGAGAATGGAACGTAAACGGGCCGCGAAAGAACGCAAAGAGCGTGAGCAAAAAGCTGCTGAGGAACGGCTACTCAAAGAAAGAGCAGCTATGCACGAAGAGCTCGAACAGCTCCTCGCTTGTAATGGTGAGCTTCAACCGAGCATCAACGCACTTCCCCAAACAAAACGTACTATTCATCTACGGTTTTTGGATCTCAAAGCACAGATCTGCAGACCGTATGCGCAGTAGCGGTTTACATCAAAACAAACCCCCAACATTGTATAATGTTGGGGGTTTTTATTTTTCTAAACAGTATCCCGCATACAAAGTAGTCTGGATACCCTCCAACGCAACGGCTATATATTCGGTGCGCTCCACTGCACCGGGTAAACTATTTTCCTTCGTAAAGAGAAATCCGATGGATTTCTCCGGCCGGTACTGTTCATACGCACCGCTCACATTGTACCGTACATCATATACTTCACAGCCATCAGAACCGCACAATGCCAGTGTGCGGTCATCACGATTTACCAATGTAAATATTGCACCAATTTTTGCCGTGCGGCACTCTGCGACAGTACAAACCCGTTTGACTGTCGGAAAACAGACAGCGGTGTACCCGGGAAGCGGCCCCGCCTGTGTCTTAAATGTTTTTTCGGAAGATGTTGCTACCTCCATGTCAGGTATTAGGTCCGGTTTGAATTTCTCCCATAGTTCCTTAAGCGGATTTTTTACCGTATCTACTTCTTCCTGTATAGCACTTGAACTATCGCCTTCTCCGGACGTAGTGCCGCCAGAAACCACATCTGTCTCCTCATCCGTGCTAATGCCCGGCACAATTGCCAGTATCGTCTCCTTTATACGAGTCGCCGCCTGAGAATCCCCTATTTCCTGCACAAACGAGTTCTCGCCAAGCAAACTCGTAATATGTTCACCCGTTGCGGCAAAGTATACTGCCGCAACAACACCGGCTATTACTATTAATCGCAATAGAAGACCACCCATTACCGTATGCGTTCCTCAATAACTTTACGCTGTAGATTTTGATTCAATGGATAGCGGTGCAGCATCATTTCTTTTTCCAGTAACCACATAATCGTTTGCGCATTACCTTTTTTATCTCGCAGGTAAAGCTCCATAATAGTGTCGCCAACCCACTCCGCTACGGACTGCTCTCCATTTTCAACTGTATCAAGTAATGCTGCCGCTCTGCCAATTCTACCGAATGACCGTTGAGCAATTTTCTGCGCTTTCTGCTTAGCGACACTATGATGCTTTTGTAAAAATGTTACTACCTCCAATTCAGATGCACGTGCAAAATACACATGGAGCAATCGCGAGGCAAGTGGAGGAATCAGTACATACGGATCCCACGCAATAAAAATAAAAGTTACGTGAGGTGATGCGTCCTCAACAAACTTGAGCATACTGCTCTGCGCCTCTACAGTAAGTAAATGTGCATCGTTGATAATAATCAGTCGGCGTTGTGATTTAAACGGTTTCTGAAATAAAAAGCCGCGCAACTGCCTGATTTCGTCAATGCCAATAGTTTTCTTATCATCCTGCAGTTCAACCAGTATCGTATCAATGAGCGGTTTATTACTAACGGCAAAAACTCCATACTCCAAGAAGTATGCAAGATGCCGTGCAAAGTGATATTTTCCAATCTGTGAATCGCCAAAAAACAGGTACGCATGCTTCAACGCATTCTGCCGTGCAAGCGAGGTAAAGAGTGCTACCTTGTCCTCGTGTCCAAATATCATTAACGCTGCGTCAAGAGAGTTTTTTTGTAGATATCTAAGTGGTTCAAAATAGTTGCAGTTCCTTTTGCCACACAGAAAAAGGGTTCTTGTGCGCGGTATGCGGTAACGCCCAATGAACGTTTTAAAAATTCGTCAAACATTCTCAGTTGTGCACTACCACCCGAAAGAATGATTCCCTTTTCCATAATGTCAGCTGCAAGTTCTGGTGGCGTAACATTAAACACTGACTGAATCTCGTTAACAATATCCACGAGATGTAAGTTAATCGCTTCAGCAACTTCATTAGAGTTCACTATTAAATCTTTAGGCAAGCCGCTTCCCAGATCACGACCCCTGATTTTCATTTCAAGTTTCTCTTTTCCCGGTAATGCTGTACCAACAGTAATTTTAATATTCTCAGCCGTTGCCTCACCAATTGCTAAGTTATACTTCTTTTTAATATACTCGGTAATTGACGCATCAAACAAGTTTCCCGCTACGCGCAAACTTGACCACGCAACGATACCACCGAGCGAAATGACTGCTACCTCAGTTGTTCCTCCACCGAGGTTCACAATCATATTGCCCCTGGAAGAATGTATAGGAATCCCAGCGCCGAGCGCTGCGAGCAATGGTTCTTTTACCAAATGCACGTCACGCGCACCAGCTTCTTTCGCAGCATTCATAACCGCGCGAAATTCAGTTGAAGTGATTCCTGCCGGTACTGAAATAACTACGTCTGGTTTAAAAAAATTGAATGTGCCGATACTCTTCGCGATAAAGTATTTCAACATCCGCTGCGTAATGTAGTAGTCAGCAATAACACCTTCTCTGAGCGGTCGGTACGTTACAATATTGTCAGGTGTTCTACCAACCATTTCCCTTGCTTCTGCTCCCACCGCGAGCACCGAATTATCAGGTTTGCGCAATGCCACTGCTGTTGGTTCATTAATAATAATCCCCCGATCCGGCAAAAATACGAGCGTATTAGTAGTTCCTAGATCAATTCCCAACCGACGAGTAAACATATAATAGGTTTTAGATTTTAGGTGTTAGGTGTTAGTTTTCAGATACTCGCTTAATCTGCGCGCCGATATATCGTAATCGTTCATCAACTCGCTCATAACCTCTGTCAAGCTCCTCAATGTTATCAATAGTGGACGTACCATGAGCGGTAAGTGCTGCTATTACATGTGCTATACCTGCACGAATATCCCGTACGCGCAATTCTGTGCCGTGTAATTCTGTTGGTCCCTCTACAAGTGCAGTATGGGAACATATTTTGTCTTTAAAACGGCAAGAAATATCTCCTAAACATTCTGTTCCTACTTTAATACGTGCACCCATTGAATTCAAGTCCTCGGCGTATCCAAACCTATCTTCATATACTGTTTCATGCACCACTGAACGGCCTTTTGCTTGGGTAAGCGCCACTACTAATGGTTGCTGCCAGTCAGTCATAAAACCAGGGTGTGTATCAGTTTCAATATGTGCAGCACGCAATGAACCCGGGCACCAGAAACGAATTCCGTCATGCAGTACCTCGTACTCTGCGCCAATACGCCGTACGGTATTTAAAAATGTTACCAGATGATCCTGCACCGCACCCTTAACAATAACATCTCCCTTCGTTGCAATAGCGAGACAGGCAAATGAAACTGCCTCATTACGGTCAGGTAATATAGTATGATGCGCTCCACGTAAGTGCTTAACGCCCTCTATCATAATGCGCCGGTCAGTGCCGAGTTCGATGATCGCTCCCATATTTTGAAGCAGCTTAATAAGGTCTAGTATTTCCGGTTCAACAGCTGCATTACGAATTACCGTTCTACCAAGAGCAAATACCGATGCAAATATGGTATTTTCTGTAGCGCCAACGCTTGGATACGGAAATGTAATATTTGCGCCACGTAGACGGCCGGAAACTGTTGCGCGATATGATTGTTCTCCAGTTGTTATTGTTGCACCAAGTTGTGTCAATGCCTGTATATGGATATCAATTGGGCGTGGACCAATCTTATCTCCACCAACGAACGGCACCTCGGCTTCTCCCGCACGCCCCAACAGTGCTCCGAGCGCTAACACTGGAATTCTATTTCGCCGACTCAATGCTCCGACGGTAGTAGTGCTCAAAGTCGGTGTTACAATACGAAGTCGAGATCCCTCAACCACAATACGGCTACCGATTGCCTCGCATAGTTCACGCGTTATGTTAGTATCTCCGATGCGTGGAAAATTTTCAAAAACACACTCCTCGTCGGTGAGGAGTGACGCTATTAACATTTTAGACGCGGCGTTCTTTGCACCAGAAAGCCGTATATCGCCATGTAATGGAGTTCCACCCTGTATGACGAATTGAGCCATAATATAAGTATAGCGCAGCTTTTAAAACTATCGCTTCCTCCACTGCTGAGGGCGGCGAGCTTTGCGAAGTCCAGGTTTCTTACTCTCCACCATACGTGCATCTCGCGTTAAATATCCGTGTGGTTTTAACTTTACACGAAGTGTTTCATCGTGTATTACGAGTGCTCTCGCGAGTCCCATCCGTACTGCCTCTGCCTGGGCATTTATACCGCCACCGACTACACGCACCGTCATTTTCAGTACAACATCCGTTACTTTAAATGGAGCGTATATCGTTTGCTGTTGTCGAGGTAGCGGAAAGTATTCAGTGTACGCACGGTCATTTATAATACTGTCCTCTTTTTTATACGCAGGATAAATACGCACACGCGCAACGGCTGTTTTACGCCTGCCTATACCCTCAATGTACTTTTCTTTACTCGTTTTGCTCTCTTTACTCGTTTTACTTACCTTATCCGCTTTGCCAGCCTTTTTTTTCGCTTTGCTGTCTGTTTTTTTCGGCATATTATATTTCTATCGTCAACCGTTTCATACGATCCTTTCTTAATCGATTTTTCGGTAGCATAAGGTGAACCGCGTGACGAATAACCCATGCGGGGTCTCTGCGAAAAACGTTACGGTAGCTTCGCTTTTTCAAGTGACCGAACTGCGTAGTGTGACTATAGTATATTTTTGTATCTTCTTTATTCCCACTCATCGTAATCTGCTTTGCATTTTTCACTATTACCTTATCATCACCCGGCAGGCGCGGGTCATATGAAGCGTTATGCTTACCCTGCAAAATCAACGCCACTTCAGTCGCGATACGTCCCAACCGTCTGCCGTTCGCATCAATAATATGATCTGTCATGTTTGTTTAAACGTATGGGTATTATACAAATTCTATAGTTGCTTTCTTAGCACCATCCTGCTTTCTCCGTTCAGCGTGTTTTACTACACGTGTGTATCCACCCTTTCTATCCTCATAACGTGGTGCTATATTATGCTGCATCTTGTACGCAGTTGTTTTTGGCAAGTACTTCAACAGCATCCGCAACCCCGCAAGATTCTGTTTCTTTCCGTATGTTACCAGTCGTTCTACAAAGGGACGCAATTCTTTCGCACGTGCCTCAGTCGTTATAATATGCTCACGCTGAATAAGGTTATGTGCTAACCCTTTCATAAATGCGCGGCGCTGACCACGTTCTCTCCCAAATTTTCTACCCTTCTTTAGATGCTTCATTAAAACAATATACGATGTTCTTTATTTTTTCTTCGTCACGCTTTTCTTGGTCTTCTTTGTAGCGGTGGCAGTATTCTTTGTCGCTTTCTTAGTTGTTTTTTTCACAGGCTTTTTCGTCTTCAATAAGTCCCCTTCCTTTTCAGAAGGGATAATACCCGCAACACGATCAAAGTGGTCTCTAAGAATATTTGCTGCACGGTGAATTGCACGAGATGGTGTAATAGACCCATCAGTTTCAACTTCAATCCTGAGACGATTGAAGTCCGTCCGCTCACCGACACGCATGTCTTCTATTTTGAACTGCACGTTACGGACCGGAGAAAATATGCTGTCGAGCATAATAGCACCGACCGGCACACGTTCCATGCGCCGTGACTCTGCTGGTACGTAACCGAGTCCTTTTTCAACTACTATCTCCATATCAAGTTCTGCTTTTTTATTGGTGAGCGTAGCTATGTGCAGGTCTTTATTAATCACCTCTGCTAGTGATGTAGAAGCAATATCCCCCGCTGTTACATTACTCACTCCCTTTACCCTCAAACTCAACGTTTGGGGCTCGTCTGCGTGAAAGTGAAAACGAACCTGCTTTAAGTTCAATGTGAATGCAATAACATCTTCCTGCATACCGGGAATTGTAGAAAATTCGTGCTTCACTCCGTTAATACGGACTTGAGAAATTGCTGCACCCGGCAAGGATGACAGCAGTACGCGACGCAACGCGTTGCCGAGCGTAATCCCATAACCGGTATACAACCCCTCAATATGAAAAACACCCTTATTGCCTTTCTCTTCTATCGTCTTAATGCCGACTGTATCGACTAAATATGAATAATGCATTGTATATTTCTTTTAACGCATATAATATTGACCGACCAAGTTAATATCAAATGAAATCAAAGTTTCTCCCGATGGCTTACTGACGCATGTTCCTTCCCATGCACTCTTATCCAGACTGAGCCATGTGGGAACTTCATGTTTTTTAAAATACTCCTGTACATCACTAAACACTTTACGTTCCCGTGACTGGGGTCTGACACTTACTACATTTCCTTCACGCACCTTGTAAGAAGCTGAAGTAATCTTTCGTCCATTAACTAAAATATGACCGTGCGAAACAAGCTGACGCGCAATGCGCGGCGATGCCGCAAATCCAAGCAAGTACACCACGCGATCAAGTCGTTTCTCCAACTCTACCATAATAGCGTCAGGATTACCCGAATGCCCGCGAAACAACCTTCGCATCTGTTGATTCGTAAGCCCATACACTAACTGGATCTTTTGTTTTTCCTGCAGTTGTTTACCAAAATCAGAAATAGCACGACGACGCTTTTGTCCATGTTCCCCCGGACGGTACGGGCGCCGTATCATAACACACTTGTGTGAATTACATCGCTCTGCTTTTAGAAACAGTTTTGTTCCAAGTGCTCGTTCTTTTTTCTCTTTAATTCTTTTCATTTTATACTCGACGTACTTTTTTGGCACGCGGACCATTATGTGGAATAGGTGTAATGTCCTTTATTGCAGTGATAGTAAACCCTTTTGCACCAAACGTGCGCACCGCAGAATCCCGTCCACTCCCGACACCCTTTAAGTATATTTCTATTTCAAACGGACCGGTACGTTGAAGTTTTTCCGCAATTGCTTCTACTACTTTTGCAGCGGCGAACGGTGTTGCTTTTTTAGGACCGGAGAATCCGAGAGACCCTGCAGTCATCCATGTAATAACATTACCGTCCATATCCGTTACGGTAATAAAGGTATTATTGAATGATGCTTTAATGTACACCTTCCCTTTTTCATAGCGTTTTTTGGCAGACTTACTAACACGCTGTGCGTGTTTTTCTTCAATAAGACGCGCTTCCGCCACAACCTGCTCTTTTGTTTTTTCTGCAACTTGTTTTTTACCCATACTATTTCAACTCTACTTTGCGTTTACCGCTTCCGGCTGTTCTTCGCACATTTCCACGAACCGTACGTGAGTTACTTTTTGTGCGTTGACCTCGTGCCGGTAAGTTACGACTATGCCGTGTACCACGATATGACTGTATATCTTTCAGCCGACTGATATTTTGCCGTACTATCTGGCGCAATTCTCCCTCAACACGATATTCTTTTTCGAGGATTTTCTTCAGTACATTTACTTCGTCTGCTGATAAATCTTTTGCATGCTTATCATATGCAATCTTTGCTTTGGTTAAAATATCGCGCGCAGAGACACGCCCAACACCGTGCACATACGTAAGCGCTATTTCTATCATCTTATTATCAGGAATGTTAACACCAACAATACGCATAGTTATCCTTGTCTCTGTTTATGACGCGGGTTTTTCTTGCAAATAACATAGACCCGTCCTTTACGGCGGACGGTATTACAATCTTTGCATATTTTTTTTACTGATGCACGAACTTTCATAGAATTACAAACGCCTTATGATTCTACCACGCTCATCTGTTGCACTAGACATCTCAATCAACACAGTGTCCCCCGGAACCACCTTGATGCGGTACAGTTTCATCTTTCCCGCAAGGTGCGCCAATACCGTCTTTTTTTCACCATCCGAAGTATCTATGGTAATCCTAAAAAGCAGGCCGGGTAACGACTCTTCCACGAATCCCTCTACTTTCAGTATTTTATCTGGGTCTGCCATACAGTGGGATTATTGTAGTAATAAAGCAGGCACAGGTCAACCCCGTTACCCTACACTACTTATGCAGAAGCACAAATAGCTAAAACTACGATGCAATAACGCTCACTGTAGCTCAACGGTGACTTTTTCAGAATTATTAGGAACACGCTTCACCCAAAAAGGCCAGAGTGAGATATTCGCTTTTTTAAGACCGGGGATAGTAAAAATAATAGACCTGATCATCATCTCATCTTGATTCAATAGTTGTGCTTTAATAGTGCTACTTTCCACGTCTGGCTCCACATAAAATGACCCTGCGATGACGAACGTAAGACTTCCCACGTCCCAGTCTGGTAATATATCCTGATAGGTGAAATCTTTTTCAATAATGCGAAAATCATAATCAAGCGGTGACACAAGACCGTCCAGCAGTGTATTCACAAGAACGCTTTCCTGAAAGACGATACGTTGCATTTCTGCTTCAGCAAAAAATCTGAACGTTCCCGCTTCACCCGTATCAATTTTTATTTCATCGCGGAGTACTGCAAAACGCTCACTGCCTTCTAATAACTGCAGTTCACGTGACTCAACCACGAGCATCTGAGCGAGCAGTGAATTGCGTAGTGCTGCTACCACTTTCTTCCGTGCTTCCGAAATATCATTCTCGGTTGGTACAAATGCGGTACCCATATATCCGCCAGTCATTGCAAGCACCGGCTTTGCATAAAATCCACGGTATCGTTCCATTAGTCCCGCCTCTTTAAATCCTGGAATATTCCATACCTCATCAAGGTCCGGTTGTATATTGTACGTTTCACCTGGCTTATCTGCGGTAACCGACACTTTAATATATGATGGTGTAATCACTCCTCCATCCACCGTTACGCCCGGTACTATTACACGGTCATCGAGTCGGTATATCTTACCGTCCGGCGTTTCAAATCGTGTCGTCTTCACTAGCGTCTGTGGTGAAGACGAGTATTCGTTGTAAATATAAAGTTCTCCCGTCGCCTTTTGTTCTACCATCTCTTCACCGCTCGCAGGAAACTGCATTTCAATATTTCGTATCGCGGTTAGTAACTCACCGGGAATGGTTACTTTATTTTCTTCTGCGTCTACTTCGTACGCAACGCTTGAAACAATAACTGCAGTATTAAATTCAAGCGGCGTCTTTTCCAATAGCACTACCACCGTCGCACGCGGCAGTACACGTGTGGCGAGCACAACACCACCAACTAATATGAATGCTATAACTGCTAATGAGAAGGCAAGTTGCTTTTTACTGCGAGGACGATAGGAACGCTCACGCCGTATTCTCCTCTGTTTGTGTTTCTTGGGAGCACGCTCATGTGAAAAGAAAGATGAGAATGCTTCTTCTCTTTCTGTTTCA
This sequence comes from Candidatus Jorgensenbacteria bacterium, assembly GCA_011050075.1. Lineage (GTDB taxonomy): Bacteria > Patescibacteriota > Minisyncoccia > UBA6257 > GWB1-50-10 > DRGK01. Next base: position 3,006 of record DRGK01000017.1, on the reverse strand, counting down.
GATGACATACGTTTTGTCGCATGATATTTTCGTACCGATGGTACCCCTGACCTTGGAATAATATCCGAAATAAGACGCTCATTCTTACCAAAAATAGGGTTGATTGAATCAATGCCGGCAAGTGTCGCCATTTCTTCAATATAAGGATCAATCGATTCTATCAGTAGTTTCTTTTTTGCACGAGACACCTCATCTTTAATGGTGTGAAAATTGTCTGCTGAGGAGCGCAGTACAGAATTCTCAGGAATGCGTAAAATGATGTGCCCGGCGCGCGATGAAGTTATTTTCTTTATAACTACATCAATATCATCATCCGGTTTTAGAAATAGTTTTTGTTCTGTTTTTGCCATAATTTATGTAATCCCTCGATTAACTCAGGATAAAGGTTTGGTATTGAAAAGTGCTACGCTTTCGGCTTACATTTTTCAACCAACTCCTTCACATGTGGGGAATAAGCCATCGAGAACGTCTCTGCAGCATATGGTTCAACAATTCGTAGTGTTGACTGAATAGATTACTGCTAATGAGCAAGAGATAATCTGGCGCAACCTGAAGCCCGCCTAACAATAAATCATTCTCCTCCATCATAACATTAAAACCTCTCTGCTTGGCAATATCTACAAAATCCATATGCTCTACACCCTTCATTCCACGTAACGCCCTGTTAAACACCAGTCCCGGAACATTAACCAGTATACGAGGAGAACGCCTGCGCGTTGCCGTACGCACCACACTTTGCAGATCACTGCGTGATTTCTTAGTTAATGTATCTAGCAACTGCTCCATCTGTTTTGAGACACGACTATTTAGATAACGTTCAACAATCGCGCGGGCAGTTTCCATATTTACAGCAAACTCATGTGCCACAGGCTTCACCATTGTATCGATGCCCCACATGACCCTCCGGACAAATTTAGTTTCGGTATCATGAACCGCACATATCTGAGTGCTCATCCTGTCAATATGTAAACCAATATCAGATTTTCCAAGTAGGGCCGATATTGCGCTCGCGCGCTCTATTACCATAACTTGCCTGCCAAATTGATGTGCCCGCTCCACTAATGGCAGTATATTTCGAGGCACAAACGTACCGACAAGCTGCAATGTGCACTCTTTACCCTTAAAACCTATTGGTGTAAGCACCTGACTACCATCAAGAAACACCCGCGAGACTGAGACATTCGCAAGCACCATATCCGCGTCAGTCACCTTCATTTTCTTCGCGGCCCATTCGCGGTACTCACTTAAAAAACTCCATAATCCTTTAAAGACCAAATAATCAAGTTCACCTTCTCGTATCGGTTCTTGTTGATGCACACGCGGTACAGTTATTTTTGCGGTGACTGTTGTCGCGCTATCAGGATTCAAAGCCAGCACAACCCGTCTCGTTCTCGACCCTACCCTGAACAAGCCGAGGTGGGTTAAGTCTGTCATATATGTATGTTTCGCGGCTTGCGCGATATCATCCACCGACCGAACTGCCACAATATGTATACGACTTAAACCCTCAAGTATTACATCAACAACCCTAAATGAGAGATCAAGCTGCTCTATGATAGTGTATCGTTCACTCTGCATTGTCGTAATTATTATGACCGATGAATTTCAATAACTATTGAAGATTTTCCGGTATGTGATCCCGTATCAACATAAAAATCAACTGTATCTCCAAAATATGCGCGTGCCTCCGATATATTTTTCGCATATGGTTGTTTTTGTAGATTTGCGCTTGGCGCAATAATTGGCCCAACTTTTTTTAGTAATTGCCGTAATGTAGATGATTTTGGTATACGGAACGCAATACCACCGGTTCCTCGATGAATGTGCTTCCATCCATTTCCAATGTCGTTAAAAATAATACTAATCGGACCCGGCCAGACCTTGCGCAATAGGCGATCTACTTTGTCAGATACATCAATACCAAACTCATGCAGCCTTTTCTGTGTATCAATGAGCACAATGACCGGCCTATCTTTATCGCGTCTCTTTATTTTATATACCCGTTCGACAGCTCTTTGTTCGTATACGGATGCCACTAATCCATAGATGGTATCGGTCGGCAGTACGCCAACACCCCCTCGTTTCAATATATCTACAACTGTACCGGTCGCTGAGCGAAACACATCTGCCATGTATACATTATATCATCGGTAATTGTACTATGCGGCTTATACTACCGTCGCGCGAATACGCTTCGTACTGCGTCCAACTGATTCTTGCTTTTTAACCACAAACGTCCCAATTTCCCCGGTATGTTCCACATGCGGACCGCCGCAGAATTCTTTGCTATACGCATTCTTCAGATCTTTTCCAATATAATACACTTTCACCATATCCGGATACTTTTCCTTAAAGAAATGCAGCGCACTGGTTTTCTCAGCATCCTCCTTTGACATCTCTTCGTATTTCACTTGGAGATCTTCTTTTATTTTCCCATTCACAATATCTTCAATTCTTTGCAGTTCTTCGGGTGATAGTTTTCTATCAAATGAAAAATCAAAACGAGTACGCTCTACCGTAATATCGGAACCCATTTGCTGCACCTCTGGTCCAAGCACGTCTCGGATAGCTTGGTGTAAAAGGTGTGTTGCGGTATGAAGACGTGTTACTTTCCTAAGTCCTTCTTCATCACTGGCTTTGAGTTCGCCGGTACTTAAAATGAGTCCATGACCGCCGAATTTTTGTTCAACACCAGCACGAGAAATATTCTGATGTTCTCCAAAAATGGCATCAAACACTTCCCGCACTCTCGTTACATCAAACGAAATATCCCAGTCATGAAACGTTTCCAACGATACCTCAATCGGCAATCCGTAACTCTGATACATACTAAACGCGAGTTGTGCTAATTCTTCTTCATTCTGCGCCTTACCTTTCTTCTTATTAAGCGCTCTCAGTCCCTGATGCAGTGTCTTCTCAAACTTTTTCACCTCCCCATCCCAGATACCTAAGACAGCACCAGCATCGAGCTCAGGATACACGCTCCGGTACAACTCCACCACCTCC
>DRGK01000016.1 GCA_011050075.1 Candidatus Jorgensenbacteria bacterium | reverse complement strand
TTCTTCGACCGTCTCGCGCCGTTCGTATAATCACAGTTGACGCTTGTGCCATCAACATACAAATTATGTCGGGGAACATTATGCTGAAGTTCTTTATACTGTTCAAAAAAATTCTTTTGGTCCTTGTACTCTACGGCATAGTCCATAGAATCCCACTCATCCCCAAACCAAATCTTGTGCTCGTAGATTTTATAAGGTGTTGATGGTGGATATAAAGCAATAATTGACTTTCCGGAAAAAGCCGATGTTACCTTAAAAAGATTGTACGCATTCGTAAAAGCGAGTTTTCTGCGAGTCCGTTCCCGCGGCGAAAGTGTCGGAAGTGGCACGCGAATCTTCTTATAGAAATTGATATCTTCAGGTCGAACGTAAAACTTTTCTTTAGAAAATCTGCACGTTCGCCACTGCCCGCTTTTTATATCCAACTCCAATTGAGCGAAGTAGACGTCTAATGTTTTATCAAATTTGGGTGTTTTAGACATCTTTATGCAATCTCTGCTTGATAGCACTGTTCGCAGTAAACGATCTCTTTTCTATCTGGTGCATATGAGGTTTCAAACTCATTAGGACAATGGTCGGCGCCGTGGAAATGTTCAGCCGTGTTCTTGTACACCTTGCTCTCCGACTTCACACCCGCGCACGTGCACTGGCGGTGCCAGAGTTTACGAGGGTTGCGGCGAGCAAGGCGGTTCTGTAAGCGACACGGGAAACATAGGTGTGGAATAGGCAACTTGAGACGTCGGTAAAACGCGAGCTCCGCCGGGTGGAGACGAAATGCGGTAGCACAACGGAGGTGTTTTTGTTTCTCGGACTCAGAATCCTGCGTGCTGCAGCTGATAACTTTTTTTAGAATATCGTCGGAAATTTCCTCAATGGTCGTCGGCAACTCATTGTGAGGCAATGTTACTTGATAGTCACGGAGGTCACTATCGTACCATTTCCACCCGCGAGCGATGGTATGTTCTTTAGTGAGTGGAAAGTAATCTTGAGCCAATGAGTCATTGTACGGGAAAGGTGAAGTCTCAATCGGGAAAAACTCTCCCCATTCGTCAGTGCTCCTCATGTGTTCAATCAGCTTCTTCTTTAAATTTTTATACTCCGCTTCAGTATACTGCTTGTTTAAAATACAATAAGACTTTGTTCTTAGTGAAACACACCCAAAAATATTGTTGCAGCTAAAATTCAACTCACTATAAAGTGTGTCGTTGTTGTACCACGATTTTGCCGAAACAATACAATGACTGCCCCATCCCGCTCCCTCCATTTCATAGTCAAGTTCGTTATCAAGGGTTTCAGTCATATCTAAGCAATCACGCGCTTCCCACGCATCTTGACCATATCGCAGATTTTCTGAAAGACGGCAATTAAATGCCATGTTGGTATTCTTATTGCCACCTATATAATCGCCGACAGAATTGATGTTCCTGCTTCCATGATAGTACTTAACAGGAACCCGGAATAATAGTTCTTGAAGTTTTTCTCTAAAATCGGCAATGGTCTGCAGTGTCCATCGTATGGCGCTCAGTCGCTGCTCATATTCCTTCCTTGAGAGCTGTTCATTAAACCAGCAGTACGACTTGTTTCGCAGCCCGATGCAGCCGAAGCAGTTGCTGCAGCCGCGGCAGTCCATACAAAAATAGCTATCGGTGGTTTCCAGAGAGTTCTCCACAAACAGGCAGCGGTAACACTTCCTGCAGTTGAGTGACTCGTACATAATTTCACAATCCTTTACCGCCCAGCAATCAACGCAGTTCTTACTTCCCTGATTCCAGTTGCCATACATACACTCTTCGCTTCTGCTTCCTGCCACTACCATGTAGCAGTTCTTATTCTCCTCCGACTGGTTGCTGTACTCTGAGTTAATACTGTTGTGATTCGCGAGAGCTACACGCGGCACCTTGTACCGGAATTCAAAGAACTGCTCAAAGAAAGGTTTCGAGAAATCTATATCACGACCATATTCAAACGGGTCCCATTTGTCAGACCACCAGCACTTCTGGCAATACACCGGTCCAGGATATAAAGGATTGTATATGGAAACCATATCTTTCCCGCACATGTCGCATTTCCGCTTATAGAAATTCCATTCATTACGGTTTGCGATGCGGCGCTGATAACGGCAATCAGGACAAAGTGTAGGCGGCGGTACGTCTATTTTCTCGTAGAACGCAAAGTCATCAGGCTCAATCGTGAACTTTTGCTTGCAATTTTGGCATTGTTTGGTCTCTTGGTTCATGTTTCTTGCCCTACATCGTTTAAAAGAGAAGTGTGGTAGCGCTCTGGCTGGTGAGCTTCAATCACAAAAATAGGAATTATATGAATAATGCCTTTATTCATTTTATCACGAAGGTCTTGCTCAAGAGCTTTTTGATCATATCCAAGACAAATCACATTCGGTTGAAGACGCTTTATAACATCATAAGCACTGGTTTTCTCATCTCCAAGTTCAGCATTAGTGATATGTCCTGAAGCTAAAACATTAGCAAGACGAACCTGTTCTGAATCACCCGGTTTCTTGTTTTTCAAAATTCCAACTACGGCATCGCGCGCCACTATCGCCGTACATTTCTCTATCTGCTCGCTTGCCTTTTTCAAAAAGAATTGATGCCCCTGATGAAATTTATCAAATACACCAAAAACAACGCCATGTTTGAACTTACTCCTCATATAACTTCTGCTTGATAACACTGTTCGCAGTAGACAATCTCTTTTCTGTCATTACTGTATGAGGTCTCAAACTCGTTGGGACACCTACCATCTGGATGATGTTGGTGCTTTATGGTATTTTCATAAACTTTGTAGTCACACATACACTGGCGATGCCAAAGCTTGAGCGGATTTCTATAAGCTATTCGTTCATAATGCCGGCAACTCGGACACAGTCGCGGAAGCGGCAGGTTCATTCTCTTATAAAACTGAAGTTCTTGAGAAATAATCCGGAAAGCAGTTTTGCACTTGTGATTGCAGGTACCTCCATGTTCACAACCAATAATCTCTTTAGTAATTGAATCCTGAACTGCATCAATAGTGTCTGGCAACTCATCCGCTCTTACTGTTGCTTGATAGTTCTTTTCTTCCGCGTCCTTCCACTTGTATTTACCATCAACCGCCTCTGTCTTAGTTAGTGGAAAGTACTCATATGCTACCGTCTCGTTATATCCAAACGGACTCATGTCTGGAGGGAAAAATTCTCCGTACCTATACACTCGTTGTGCCGCATCAACGTACGGCATTTTATTCATATGCTCAATAATTTTCTCACGAAGCTCTTTGTACTCCTCCTTGCTGTACTGCTTATTGAGAATGCAGTACTGCTTATCTTTGAGTCCCACACATCCAAACATATTTGATGACCTGGTACAGAAGTAGCTGTACTCCACTTCCCGAGCATTGGCGAACACGAGATGGCTGAACCGTATTTTTTCAGCACCGAGACCAACGCTCATACTCTCGTATATGCTCTGGACGTTATCCCCCCAGTCGGTGTAATCATAACAGTCCTTTGTCGGTTTTGAGTGGATGAGCGCTATATACTTACTATCCTCAACGTCCGTAATTAGAAACCCATACTGAACGTTTTTAGAGTGGTACACGTAGTCCCCCTTAACATTCGTATTGTGCAGTCCTCGATAGCTTCTCTTGGGATACTTAAGCCACAGTTCTTGAGAGCGCGCTTTTAGGTCTGTAAGGTTTTTATAGGAACCCAAACCAAATTCCTTGATTTTCGCCTCGTACTCCTCCTGAGAGTATGCTTTGTTGAATATGTGATATTTTTTATTCCGTAAGTTAACGCATCCGAAACAATGTGAACATCCAACACAGTCCTTGCTGAAATACACGTCGCTACAGTCTTTACAGCTCACCGAGTAGACGGTCTGATAGCATTTCTCAATATCAAAGCTGAAGTAGCACAGTTCCGAATGGCGCGTGAAATCAATATCAAATGAGTCCTTGCAGTGTATAATTCCCGAACCGTATGCGGAATCCTCAACAAAATCCGCATCTACAATGAGGTAACAGTTCTTTAGATCGCCCGCCCAGTTAGAGTACTCACTCCGCACCATTGTTGGATATCCCGTTGATAGTGCGGGCATCGGAGCGCTCCGTAGTAACTTCCTAAACTGCTCAAAGAACGGCTTTGAAAAATCATAGTCCTGCCCCGCTTGCGCTAACCGATCCCACGCATCGGACCACCAGTACTTCTGGTCATAGACCACAATAGACTTATCGGCTGAAAACATAGAAATAACATCTTCTGTGTGCCCTGGTGCGTTACATGGTCTTTTATAGAGTGTTGATTCATTCCTCCACACCAACCTCCTAATGAGTCGACATTCCGGACACCATGTTGGTGGTGGTACCTGCATCTTCTCATAAAATTGAAAATCTTCAGGTTCAATGACAAACGCTTCCTTGCACTTGTTGCACTGTTTGGTTTCTTGATTCATACAACTTCATTTTGGTAACAAGTCTCGCAGTAGATAATTTCTTTGCGGTCGGGTGCATAGACTGTCTTGATTTGTTTACCACACTTATCACACTTACGCTCATAAAGCTTGAATGGACCCCGGCGGCGCAGGCGATCACGGTAGCGGCAGTCAAAACACTTTCGCGGCACCGGGAGTACCATCCTCCGATAGAATTCCAGTTCAGATGGAATGAGTCGATAGTTGTATCCACACCCAGTACACACGAGTACCTCGTTTACGATACTATCATCTACATCCTTGATATGATCCGGAACCTCCTCTAGCTTCATTGTTTCTTTACCGCGAGTCCGTGGGATATCCTCCTCCCACCTGAATCCTTCCGCGATTGCCTGCTCCTTGCCGAGTGGATAATTATCCTCCGCAAGTGTTTCATTGTACGCCCATGGTGAAAGTTCCGGCGGGAAGTATAAGCCGTACGCACTATTTTTCTTTAGTTCTTCAACGATTTGGTCTTTTAATTTTTTGTATTCCTCTTCTGAATACTGCTTATTTAAAATACGATATCTTGCATGCTTTATCCCTACACACCCGATACAGTATTCAGACGAACGGACATCATATGAGTACTCTATATCATGCGATGCTTCTACAGCCCATGAGCAATTTATTTTTGAACAGCCATGACCGCACGCAACCGTTTCAAGAAGCAGTTCTGATTTGACTCCCCTCCCCACTACATCATAACTATCTTTTGTGAGCTTGATTGAAAACCCATACTTACAGTCTTCACAGGAAAATGCTTCAAAGCACACATGACAATTCTTTGACTCAAAGATATATTCACCGGTAGAATTCACCGTTTTCAGATTACTATTCTCTCTCCGTGGAAACTTCAATGAAAATTCCTCAAACTGTTTCTTCGCCTTTTCCATTTTCTGATAACTACCGCGAATTTCAGAAACACGTTTCTCCCATTCATCTTTCTCAAGTGGTTCATTAAAGAAGTGATACGACTTGTGTCGCAGATTCACACAGCCAAAACAGTTCTGGATATCAACGCAGTTCAAAACAAATAAAGAGTTGAGTGAATCATTTGTGTTCTGCCCATACACAATACTGTTACTCTTATTTATATTGATTCCCTCATAACATGACTCGACCTGAACAGTAAAATATGTGTCTAACGTATTCCGAGACTTAATAATTCCTCTCGAGTAGCTGCAATCCTCATTCATCGTTGAATTAAAGATGAGATAACAGTTTTTGTTACCGCCCGCAAAGTTTATATATTCACTATTAACATTTAAAGTACCCTCAGCCGTCCCAATCATAAGAGCTGCCTTTGGCATACGTATCATTAATTTATTGAACTGTTCAAAGAACGGATACGCACTATCATACTTCTCAAAATACGAATATGGGTCCCATTTATCTGAGTGGTAACATTCAATGCAATATATAGGCGATGGGTAACGTTGGTGGAATATTGTGATAATTGATTTACCACAAAGATCACATATACGTTTATAGAATATTCGCTCATTCCTCCACACAAGCTTCCGCTTCATACGACAGTTAGGGCACAATCCAGGCGCTGGCACACCCATCTTCTCATAAAACGAAAAGTCATCCGGTTCTATATTGAACTCCTGCTTGCAGTTCTGGCACTGTTTTGTTTCTTTGTTCATACAATCTCTGATTGATAGCACTGTTCACAATAGACGATTTCCTTCCGGTCGGGTGCGTAGACCGTTTTGATTTGTTTACTACACATATCACATGTACGATCAAATATTTTCATAGGTCCGCGACGATTGAGACGATCGGCATGCCGACAGTAGAAGCACTTTCGCGGAACGGGAATAATCATCTTTTGATAGAACCTCAGCTCAGAGGGAGTAATTCGGTAGTTTCTCTCACATGAAACACATTTGAGAACCTCGTCCGTAATAGACTTAGGAACGTCTTTAATGTGGTCCGGAATATCATCGGGCACCATTGTTTCTTTACCTTTCGTCATCTGCAGCTCATCCTCCCACCGAAATCCTGCTGCGAGCGCCTCTTTTTTCGTAAGCGGCATATTATCTTGTCCAACTGTCTCATTATAAGCAAAGGGTGCGAGTGCGGGAGGAAGAAAGAGTCCATATTCATCCGCTGCCTTGAGTTCTTCAACAATACGCTCTCGTAAGCGTTCATATTCCTCTTTCTCATAACGTGTGTTCAAAATACAGTACTCTGCTCCCTTCAATCCATCACACCCGAAGCAATATTTACCATTACGAATAGCGAAAGAGTATGCTACATCTTGCGAATCCATCTCAACCCAGTAGGAACCGATGATATGCTGTGCATACCCTACTGCCACACACTCAAGAAGCAATTCTGATGAATATCCGTACCCTATAGAATCGTAACTGTCCTTCGCGAGCTTAATTGAAAAACCATACTTACAATCTTCACACTTTGAAGCCTCAAAACAGTCTGAGAGATTCTTAGATTCAAAGAGGTAATTTCCCGTAGAATTTACTGTTTTTAGATTACTGTTTTCTCGACGTGGGTGTTTTAGAGCAAATTCTTCAAACTTACGTCGCATCTCTTCTGTACCGGCATAACTTCCAACAACTGCCTTAACTCGTTTCTTGTACTCATCTTTTGAAAGCGGTTCATTGAAAAAATGATATGACTTGTTGCGCAAATTCACACAGCCGAAGCAGTTGCTACAGCCGCTGCAGTTTAAAAGAAAAGTTGAATCAAGGCTCCCAGTCACATTCTGTCCCCACATAACTCCTGAGGATTCCTGTACGTTCACTGTTTCATAACAGCGTTCAATATCATTACCAAAGTAAGCATCTACTGTATCGCGACACTGCCGAAGACCGCGGGAATACATCGTTTCCTCGCAGTTTCCTGTATTGAACACGAAATAGCAGTTCTTATTCCCACCCGCCATGTTTGCGTAGTCACTGTTTATGTTCGGTCCCGCGCCTGAGCTCGTAACCGTTGTCTTCTTCGGCACGCGCCTGAGTAATTCTCCAAGCTGTTCAAAAAATGGTCGTGATGGATCGTACTTCTGTCCATAAGAGTAGGGATCCCATACATCAGAGTCCCAGCACTTATGGCACCAAACAGTGTACGGCGATTTTGGATTGTACATTGAAATAACAGATTTTCCGCAAAGAGCACACGTACGGTTATATAGCGTCATTTCGTTCCGGAATAGGCAACGCCGCTGAAATCGGCACGAAGGGCAAAGAACGGGTGCCGGCACACCCATCTTTTCATAGAACGCAAAATCGTCTATCTCAATGATAAACGCCTCCTTACACTTGTTACACTGTTTCGTCTCGGTATTCATGAAATCTCGGCTTGGTAGCACTGTTCACAGTATACAATCTCTGGCTTGTTTGATGAGTACGGCGTTTTGAATGTATTTGGACAATGTTCACTAGGTTCGTGCGGTTGGTGATTTTTTGATGTATTCATATACACCTTGCTATCTGATTGCTCACCGGCGCACTGGCACTTCCCATCAAAGAGCTTCCGCGGTAAGAGCTTGGCAATCCGGTCTTTATGGCGCTGTAACGGTGAACGGCGCGGGATAGGAATACCCATCCGACGGTAAAACTGCAGCTCCATCGGGATCAGACGGTATGCCTTGTCGGTTACCTCGTCTTTGAGTACCTTTTTCAAAACATCATCCTTCACATCCTTGATATCGTCAGGAATCTTGTAATCAGAGAACTCGTGATGTATCTCCTGTTCGTAATCACTCCATAAATATCCTTTCTCAAGCGCCTCTTTTTTCGTGAGTGGATAGAAATCCATCGCCGCCGTTTCGTTATACCCATATGGAGAAAATTCCGAGGGGAAGAACTCTCCGTATGCATATGTCCTACCCTTACTGTCGATGTACGGCATAGTATTCATATGTTCTTTAATTTTAGGTATGAGCACTTCGTACTCTTCCTTCGAATACTTTTTGTTTAAAATACAGTACTCTTGTTTTTTGAGATTCACACACCCGAAACAATAGTTACTTCCTGGCGCAGTATGACAATACTCCAGATACGAAGTATTTTTTTCTTGTACGCCTGAACTACCACCTGCTCCGAAATTAAACGCCGAAAATTTTGTGTTATATACCCCACCAGAATGTGCATTTTCGTACACTAGTTCTCCCCACGCTATTGAAGAACCATCATAACTATCTTTCATCTGGAGTGCGATATAAAAGTTCTTCACGTTCTCCATATTTTCAACACTCCAGCAGTTATGTGTGTTTTTTGATTCCAGGATACGATTACCGCTTACATGTGTTGATTTCACTACAAATCGGTCGCGGTGAGGAATAGAAAGTCGTACTTCTTGAGCTTTTTCCTCTATTTTTTTAAGATTCTCGTGCGAGGTAATGGGATTTTCCTTAATAAATTTTTCATATTCTTCCTTTGAATACGGTTTATTGAAAATATAATATCTCTTATTACGAAGTCCGGCGCACCCGAATACATCAGAACAATTTCGACAATTAAACGAAAGTGTAACATTTCGACAATTAAAGCAGTCGCGGGAAAATATTGTACGGTAGCAACGCTCGCAGTTAATACATTCGTAACACAGTTCGGAATGCATTACCCAATAGTTATCAAAACAGTCCTTTCCATGTAAGAGATATGTATTATATGCGGAATCCTCATTAAAATGCCCACCGACCTCAAGATAGCAATTTTTTACATCTGTCTCTTGGTTCACCCACTCACTATTTACAGTATTAAAATTAAGCAGAGCAATGTGTGGTGTTTTCTGAAGTAATTCTTTGAACTGTTCAAAGAATGGTTTTGAGAAATCGTAGTCCTTACCATACTCAAGCGGATCCCATGTATCTGACCACCAGCACTTTTGACAGTACATTTGGTATGGTGCATCAGATGAGACGCGAGAAACGACTTCTTTCCCACAGAGATCACACTTCCTCTTGTAGAGTGCTCTCTCATTGCGAAATGCAAGCCGACGCTGCTCCCTGCAGTCGGGACAAAACGTAGGCGGCGGAGTATCCATCTTTTTATAAAATGCAAAGTCATCGGGTTCAATGGTGAACTCCTGCTTGCAGTTTTGGCACGTTTTGGTCTCTTGATTCATACAATTTCGGCGTTATAACACTGCTCACAGTACACGGTCTCTTTACGCTCTGGGCTGTAAGTAGTTTCAAATTCGTTGGGACATCTACCATCCGAGTGATGCTGATGCTTCGTGGTGTTCTCGTATACCTCATAATCACACATGCACTGTCGGTGCCAGAGTTTCAGGGGATTGCGCTGTTTGAGGCGTTGGTAATGCCTGCAATTGGGGCAAAGACGCGGGAGTGGGAAATTTATGCGACGATAAAATTTAAGCTCTTCAGGAATAATCTTAAAGGCTGTAGAACATTGATGTGAGCATGTTCCTTTGTGCTCACACGCAATGGTTTCATTAAGTATGGAATTATCTACATCCGTTATACGGTCTGGGAGTTCTTGAGGGTTTTTCGTAATTTTGTGTGATTTAACATCTGTATCCTTCCACCGATACCCTTCTCTTTCTGCTTCTTCTTTTAATAGAGGAAAGTACTCATAGGCAACGCTTTCATTGTATGCGAACGGTGAGAGCTCTGTAGGAAAGAACTCTCCATAGCGGTATTCCCTTCCCTTCTTATCTACGTATGGTTTTTCATCCATGTGGGCAATAACCTTAGGAATAAGTTCTTCATACGCTTCCTTTGTATACTGTTTGTTTAGGATGCAGTATTGCTTATTTTGTATGCCAACGCACCCGAATACATTTGTGTTTTTCTTACCCATGACACAGTAGGAACAATCCTTGCTGTCTCTGAATTGTGAATAGAAACGAACACGGTAGTTATGGTTTGCTGCTACAACACCCTCGTACACCAATTCGGATTGCAGTGCACCCGAAATGTCGTAACAGTCCTTCATCTCTCCCGGAAGCCTCCAAGAGTACTTAATATTCTCCGAGTTCTTCACAATAAATGATTGGTGAATATTTTTAGAACCCTCAATATCGTCACCTGTCGCATCTGTAGAATTAGTAATGTTTGCAAACTTATGTAGTGCGGTGCGTATAAGGTCTGTATGTTCTTCCTTAAGTTCCGCAACTGCACAATAAGAAGTAAAATCAATATTCTTCATTTTATTCTCATATGCTTCTTTAGTAAGCAATTTATTCCTAAAGTAGTACTTTTTATTTCTCAAATTAGAGGACATAAAGCAGTTTTGGCAATTCACACAATCATAGAGAAAGTACGAAGAGAGACACTGGTGCGACCGAGAAGCAAACATTACAGAATGCACCTGACCCACATCAACACATTCGTATACCAATTCCGACTCGTCTGCAATGAATGTATCAAACACATCTCTGCTTTTATCAACAGAGTACGAATAGTAGATATTTTCACTGCTCACAACAGAAGAAGAGAGGTATACGTTCTTTGAGTAGGCAATATAGTTTGCGTAGTCAGCGTTCGTGTTCGAAAAGCCCCATAAGTTTACCCAAGGAACCTTTGACGCAAGCTCATTGAACTGCTCAAAAAATGGACGCGAGAAATCATACTCACGACCGTACTCCATAGGGTCCCACTTATCTGACCACCAGCACTTATTGCAGTACACTTTTCTCCCCATTGAAGGATCTAAATTGGAAATAATGCTTTTCTCACACAGATCACACGTGTGGCGGTAAAAAGCGCGCTCATTTCTCCAGGTAAGGCGACGCATTGATCGGCAACCAGGACACCATGTTGGTGGTGGAACGTCTATTTTCTCATAGAACGCAAAGTCATCAGGTTCTATGACGAATTCATTTTTGCAGTTTTTGCATTGTTTGGTTTCTTTATTCATATAACCTCCGCTTGATAGCACTGTTCGCAATAGACGATTTCTGGCCGGTCATCACTATATGATGTTTCAAATTCATTTGGACATCTATTCTCTTTGTGGTGCTGGTGCTTCGTGGTGTTCTCGTACACCTTATAGTCACACATGCATTGGCGATGCCAGAGTTTCAGGGGATTGCGCTGTTTTAATCTTTGGTAATGCCTGCAATTGGGGCAAAGACGTGGAAGAGGTAGTTCTATCTTTCGATAAAATGCGAGCTCCTGCGGCATAATCTTGAAAGCAGTAGTACACTGGTGTGTGCATTTACCATCGTGAGCACAGCCAATGGTCTCTTTTAATATATCATCAGTGACGTCCTTAATATGGTCAGGGACATTCTCTGGTGAAACGGTAACTTGATAACTCTTCACGTCCTGTTCCTTCCACGTATACCTTTCTTCGTGCGCCTTCTCCTTCGTGAGTGGATGATATTCCTGCGCAATAACCTCATTGTATGCGTATGGAGAAACCTCAAATGGGAAGAACTCCCCGTAGCGATAGATTCTACCCCCGGCATCCGTGTAAGGCATATCGTTCATATGTGCGACAATCTTAGGAACAAGTATTTTATATTCTTCCTTTGTATACTGTTGGTTCAAAATACAATATTCTTTGTTCCGAAGACCATAGCAGCCGAACAAGTGCTGTGAACCGTGACAATTAATGCTATAGCGCACATCAAACGAACCGTAAACTACGCTCGTGAAAAGACAGCTGCTCGACTGTATGCCGGTGTCTGTTACCTCATAGGAATGTTCTAAGGATACCCCCACACCAGGCCCCCCATCCCATGTATCTTTAACGCCGGCTCCACCCCATGCAATATACTTACAATCCTCCGCGGATGGATTTCCAACCATATCGAAACTATAGTGTGTGTTTTTAGCGTGGGCGAGATTGTCACCAGTCACATCTACACACTTCAGGATGTTAGCAAATCGGTGAATAGATTTCCCCGAGAGCTCTTTGAGTTCATTCCCAAAACGTTCAATTGACGCAAAACTTCCAAAGTCTATTCCTTGCATCTTTTCTTTATATTCCTCCTTAGAGAGCGGTTGATTGAAAAAATGGTATGACTTATTGCGGAGATTCGTACAACCAAAACAGTAATTACAATTAGAGCAGTTCCAGAGAAATGCGGATTCAGAGCAGTCATTGCAATTTCTACTGAAGAATGTACGATAACACTTGTTACAGTTCACAAGTTCATAGCAGAGTTCAACAGCATTCACGACATATAGGTCCTGTGAATCCTTGCTGAATACCACACGGTTTGCATATGAAATGTTCTCGTTTCTTTCTGAAGCAGATATGAAAAATGAGTCTTTATCACCCTCTGATACATTGCAATAGCTGCAATTCGCCATATTAGTGATGGAAAGGTTGATGAGCGGCACACGACGTAGAAGTTGTTTGAATTGTTCAAAGAATGGACTCGAGAAATCATATGGTTCTCCGTAATCGATTGGACTCCATGCATCGCTCCACCAATAACGGTCATCGTAGACCGTAACAGGCTTTTCAGGAGAAAAGGTGGATACAATCTCTTCAGTATGACCAGGAGCGTTGCATCTCCGCTTATAGAGCACACGTTCGTTCCGAAAGACCATACGTCTAATCATTCTACACTCCGGGCAGAAAGTTGGTGGAGGAACTTTTATTTTCTCATAAAATGCAAAGTCATCTGGTTCAATGGTGAACTCCTGCTTACAGTTTTGGCACGTTTTGGTTTCTTGATTCATACAATTTCGGCGTTATAACACTGTTCACAGTACACAATCTCTTTTCGTTCTGGTGCATACGCGGTCTCAAATTCATTTAGACAGTGACTGGTACTATGTGCGTGTTCAATAGTATTTGCATATCTACCATTATCAGATTCTTTCCCCGCACAGTTGCACCGCCGGTGCCATAAGGTAAATGGGTTCCTTTTCTTCAGACGTTCATAGTGACGGCAGTTTGAACACAGCAGTGGAAGCGGAAGGCGCATTTTTTTGTAAAACTGGAGTTCTTGTGGGGTAATCTTAAATGCTGTCGTACACTGCTCATTACACGTTCCCCCGTGGGCGCAGCCAATAGTTTCCTGAACTACCGAATCATCGACATCGGTAATCGTTTCAGCAACATTTTCAGATTTGATGGTAATACCGTGTTGTTTCTTCTTCGGTTCCTTCCATCTGTATCCACTAGCCTCCACCTGTTTTCTTGTGAGTGGAAAGTATTCCTGAGCAACCGTCTCGTTGTATGCGAAGGGTGAAAGTTCTATTGGAAAAAATTCGCCAAATTTATATACACGATTTAGCTTGTCGGTGTACGGCATCTCGTCCATCTGCTTTTTAATTTTACGAACAAGCTCTTGGTACTCCTCTTTTGCGTACTGTTTATTCAACACGCAATAGCTCTTTTTCTGAAGTGCGATACAACCAAAAAGATTCTTAGATGCAAAGCAAAAATCTGAGTACTCAATATCAGTAGATTCACCGCACGTATTTGAAAACTTTATATTAGTATCCTTCCAAAATCCTATGTAATCGTAAGAGCGTTCCATGAATTCGCAGTAGTTCGTATCGTGTACGTCTTTTCCATCAATCATACGTACACAGTATCGACCGTCTTCACAGCGCTTCACATCAAAGCATTCCTTTGCGTTCTTGGAATTGACAATATGGTCACCGCTCACTTGTATACATTGCAGGGTAGTTGCAAAGCGATGTGGAATACGGTTTTTAAGTTTCTCCATATCTGCTGCAATCCTTAAAAGCGCAGTACGACCCCCAGCGAGTATTTTATCTCGCTCTTTCCTATATTCCTCTTTAGAGTACGGTTCATTGAGAATATAATACTGCTTATTACGCAGACCGACACAGCCGATGCAGTCCTGACAGTTCTTGCAGTCGAAACAGTAGAGAAGATTTAGCGAGTTTGCACAATCCTGAACGTGAGCAGAACTTGAAAGCTTCTCGCAGTCGATGGTCTCGTAGCAGTATTCACACTCCCGTGCGAGATACGTATCGATGCAATCTCTCGATTCATACGGCGCTCCATACATACAGTCTTCCACTGCTATAGATCCAAAACAGAGGTAGCAGTTTTTACCATCAGCGATGTAATTACAGTAATCGCAGTCTTTAACGCTTGAAACTATTAAGTTCGGTCTCGGCACGTCCTCAAGTAATTTTCTGAACTGAACAAAGAACGGTGTGTTAAAATCGTAGTCTCGCGCATACTTCATAGGATCCCATCCGTCTCCCCACCAACAATCTTTACAGAACACCATAAACGGTTCTTCTGTGTCATACATGGAAAGCATAGCTTTCTCACATAGACCACAGTTCCGCTTATAGAGAATACGTTCGTTTCGTACCGCGAGCCGTCTTTGTAGTCTACATGGCGGACAAAACGTAGGCGGCGGAGTATCTATCTTTTTATAAAATGCAAAGTCATCAGGCTCAATGTTGAACTCGTTCTTACAGTTCTGACAAGTTCTAGTTTGTGATTTATTCATAATAATAACTATCTCTTACGTATATATACGTATTAAAATCTACAGAGTGGTATTAAAATTTATCGAATTACTTGCGTCATCCACTCCTTGTATGCGCGGTTGAGCCGCTTGACCTCTATTGCTCCAACGAACGGTGTTGCGTACGAGTGATTCTGCTCGATCAGGTTTTCAACATCCGGAATCTTGGACTCGAGCGTCTTGATAAACAACGCCCCTTCTGTTTCACACCTCACTGCGCCTTCCCACATATAACAGGACTCTATCGTCCAAGTATTAATGCACGCCGCCAGGCCATTTTTCACGAGCAGCTCACCAATCTTCTTTGCCTCGTCTATGTCTCTACAGGTAGTGTATATAAGTACCATAGTAGTCGAAATATTCTATTCGACCTTTACTTTCATCCTAAAACCTTAGAGCGGAAAGTACAACAAAAAACACCCCTCTCAGGGGTGTTTTTTAAATAAGCGGTTCAGGATTTTCGTCCGCTTGATCAGCTGATTTACCGGTAATTGCAGCCTTTTCTTGAGAACTGCGAAGTATTGATGCCTCCTCTTCTTCAATGAGTTTCTTGGCAGCATCAGCTGAAATGGAGTACTTCCTGCGGGATGTTGCAATAATCTCCTCTTTATACGATTCGTGCGGCGGCGGAAGCACGTTTAATGTCTCCGCAGAAAACGGATCGTAGGTATCTCCGTCAATAGTGAGCTTCACATAAAACTCCCGCATACCTAAATTAATCATATCCTTTGCTTTAAATATGGGCTCCATTTCTGCTTCAAGACGACGCGCGTCTTCACCTCCAACCCGGAACACGATAATGCTTCCCGTATTCCCAAGAACCGACTGTTGAACGCCCGGAAGCAGTTGCCCCATGTACTGATGCGCAATGGTGAGAGAGAGACCGTACTTTCGCGCCTCTGACATAATATTCTCAAACGTCTCAGTAACTAAATTATGAAACTCATCTACGTAGAGATAGAAGTCATGCCGTTCAGATTCAGACAGTACGGCACGTGCCATACCCGCTTGCTTGATCTTGGTAATGAACATAGAACCAAAGAAGCTTGAGTTCTCCTCACCAATCCTTCCTTTTGCGAGATTAATAAAGATAATTTTCTTTTCTTGCATAAGTTTTTCCAGATCAACTTTATTCTCCTTCTGACCAAAAATGTTGCGGAGCATGGGATCTGAAAGAAACTGCCCTAACTTATTCACGAGCGGAATAATCGCATCAGTATCAAACTTTTCTGACCAGTCAGCAAACTCAATTGCCCAGAAGCGCTTTACCATATCGTCTTCAATGTATTCAACTACTTTTTGCCGGTAGTTACGATCGGTCAACATAGAAATCATGCCGCGCATCGTAGCGTGCGGGTAATCCAGAAGAGCAAGCGTGGTAAAGCGGAAGACGTGTTCAAGGCGCGGCGTCCAGTTTGCACCAAACTGTTTTTCCATTACTTCAATAAGACCCTGTGTCAATTGATGCTTGAGATTAGGATCAACATTCGCGAGTGGATTAAAAGAGACCGGGTACTCAACATCGCCCGGATCAATGATAACCACATCCTCAATACGTTCTTTGGGCACAAAATCAAGTACTGTCTCAATAACATCTCCGTGAGGGTCAATGAGACACATTCCGTATTTGTATGCAATATCTTGTCGAATTAAGAGTTCAAGAAGTTTTGATTTTCCAACACCGCTCTTTCCTACAATATACAGGTGTCGGCGGCGGTCTTTCCGTTTTATACCAAAAATAAACCGCTTTTCTTCCAGTGCGGCAACATAGTTTGTTCGACCAATGAACGAAACATCTTCCGGCTTAACACGTCCATACACCGGTAGCTCCGGTGGTGGAGGTGCATATTTAATAATTTGTATCCTTGAACTTCGAGCCATTAAGTTACTATCTATAATAATCCTACCTCGTGAAAAAATGATTGATAGTCATCAAGCACTCGTTTTGCTTCCTCTTGAGAAATAGTAAATCCTGGTGTGTGTGCAATTTCATTTCGCATTCTATGTGCTTTCCACAAACGGTCAATTGACGTAAAGTCTTGAGAGCTCAGGCGTGCAAGTCGGTCTGCCATATGTTCACCCTGGTACTGCAAACGCTTAAGCACGTCATCTACGAGTGCATCTGCTTCAATAATGGCAAGTTTATAATTCTCGGTCAATTCTGTCTCGGTCTTTGTAAGAATATCTTGCCAATGTTCGCGAAACACCTCATCACGCAGCGTTATTGCTCTTTTCGGGCGTTTCGCGAACATCGAAAGTTTTGTCCCATACGGTAATGCCTTGAAAAGAATATATACAAGGAACACCAATAATACCGCGTCAATGACGTAAAAAAAAGTGCGCACGCCGTGATACCATTCCTTCCACGGAATGGCTTCCATGAACCCTCCCTGTACTACTTGCGCGAGAAGCGCATATACATCAATGGTATTCATACTTGTTCGGCGTTACGTAAACTTATCCATTTCCTCATCACCCCCAAAGATAGCAAGTCCAGCTGGAGCACCACCCTTTCGGCTCTCTACCCGCTTAATGTGCGGACCGGTCAATACCACCTCTGTTGGTAGATGAAACAGAGTCGCTGCTCCCTCAATGTTCAGTAAAAATGTCTTTGAGTGAGCATTCCAGTTCATCGGATGCGAGCTCAGTACTCTTCCCATAAACGTCTCAGGCGGCATTTCCCGGTTACGATAATTATAGAGCATGCGCTGTTTTTTTAGTTCATTCCGAGTTTTCGGAAATACGTGCGGCCAGTACCAAAACCGCGTTCGGGTACTAATTGGATGGTTCTGGCTAATTGAGTTCAGGTCCAGAGCGGCGTACTGGTTGAACGCACCGGTTAAACCACGCCGTGCATAACTATCATAGAACAGCGGCTTTGGAGACAAGTATATGAATCGAACAAGTGTGTGAAATGCGGGTTTTGAAAGATTTGCTTCTACTGCTTTTAGAACGTTAATCTCTCCCGGAGTACGGGACACGGTCAACCGACCACCTCCCTCATCACTCAATGCTTTTGTTTTTGGCTCACTGAGCCTATTAAGCAATCCATCCCACTTCTTGCCCCAATTAGCCTGTGCAGCAGCAATATTTATTTGAATACCCACGATCTCCTCTTTTTTGATCTTGCCCAGTACTTCTAAGAATGCTGATATAGGGTCAAATGTCCTACCCTCCTCACTTGATTCAAACTCCAGATACGTCTTAATGGGGTACGCGGATTCACGTCTGAGAATCATCTCGGTTCCCCAGAAATCGTACCCCTGCCGATACACTTCCTGCATATCAACAGGAATTGCGGTCTCGATGTAATCGTCCACCTCTTCAAGTTCTACGTCTGGATAGTAAGAATAGAATGCTGCTTCAACCAAGTTCCGTTGCTTTTTTACCACGCGAATGTAGAAGTGAATTTCTCCCCCAAAACTCACCATCTCAAGTGAAAACCAACGCGTTACTTCCCCATCCTTCCACCGTTCTCCCAAATCGCTCGCTACATTCCGTAACGAATGAAGTGATGCCATAACCTGCTCCAT
Organism: Candidatus Jorgensenbacteria bacterium; assembly: GCA_011050075.1. Taxonomy (GTDB): domain Bacteria; phylum Patescibacteriota; class Minisyncoccia; order UBA6257; family GWB1-50-10; genus DRGK01. The sequence goes on along the minus strand of DRGK01000016.1, from coordinate 15,474 downwards.
TGCACGAGGACTTTCTTTTACCAGACGCGGAATGCGAATTTCCAACAGAATATTCTTCTGTTTCTTCTTAAAACTTTCATTGCGCCAGAACAGCCACGAAGAGGTAACCATCGGACGTAGAATAAGAAACGCCCATAGCCACATGGTTGATTGTATAAAACTCACTACCGCGTGCGAAATAGAGCGTGTACCAAACAGAGTAATTTGATCTAATGGTACAAAAAACAATGCACCGCCCACAATGAGTACGATAAAAAGAATTAACGCCTCTTCATTACGAAAAAGCTCCGAGATAATACTTACAATATGCTTGGAAATATCACGGAACATAACAGTTTCTCGCTACGCTCTTACGTATTCTTTACCACGTATCGCCCATCGCCTTGGCGATGGAAATGATTCCTGTTCTGAAGGTTCAATAAAATGGTGTTACGCTGAAGAATTTTTCGTTTGTTTACCAAATCAATAACCGCTTCAGGCTCAAGTGGTCCCTGTTCCCGCAAAATACGATCAATAACCTCACGAACGGTACCTCCTTCAAATCCATGTTCTTGTAGAGCATACATACCCCTGCCGACAAGTACAAACCGAACATCTTTAATAAGTTCATTATGAACCGTCTGTGTGTGTGTTCGCTTCGTATCAAGACCATGTTTATAAATTAACTTTGCAATATCTGCAAAGTGCAACGGCTCACCATGCTTCTTGAGCACAAGATATGCTTTGTCGCGAATAACTTTCGGTTTAATTTCAGGCCACTCTTTAAGACCAAAATCACCGAATGAATTTACATCAAACAGTTTTGAAATCGCAACATGGTGGTGCGATGCAACGTCACCCAACTCTTTGAGATGTATCTTCTCTTCAAGAATTTCTTCTTTGTCATGTTTATTAAAAAATGTAACGACTCCCTCTAGGAACTTTTGAATTTCACGCCGCGCTTTATCGTCTGTGTACCAAAAACTCTCCAGTTCATCTGTTTCTTTGTGTAAATACGGCGGCGTATCAGTTATCAGAAGTATGAAACGTACCTTATTATTAACATGCGCAGTATCATCAATACCTGCAACATGGCGTACGTCCTGCACAAAATAATCGTCTCTGCGTACATTACCTACTTGCTCTAAAAAGTCGTTTGCATGATCAACCAGCCACTGTGCCTCCTCTGCGACACGTGTCTTTAATTTATCCAAACTTTGCGCTTCAATCTGACGAATACGTTCCCGTGTAACACCAAGCCCATCGCCGATTTGCTGCAATGTCTGCCGCTCACCACGCAACCCAAAACGCCCCTCAAGCACTTTACGCTGTTTCGGGGTGAAATCGATGAGTAGAGCATCAATTACTTTATTAATATTGCGTGTCTGATTCATACAAAAATAGTGTATCACATTTATTAAACATGGTCAACGTTTTTACGTTAATAGTTAGATAGATAAAACTCTCTTAACAAGAGAGTTTTATCTATCCTTTCCCCAAGCATAGAGGAGCGGACTCGCTACAAACAGTGATGAGTAGGTACCGACTACGGTCCCAATAAACACGGTAAGAATAAAATAGAAAAGTGTTGGCGGACCTATCGCAAGCATCATCCCTAATATAAACAGAAGCGTGAGAGATGTATTTACTGAGCGCATAATAGTCTCATTGATGCTCCGGTTAATTATTTCTCGGAGTGACGCTTTTTTGTGATAGCTCTCCAGTATATTTTCTCGAATCCGATCAAACACGACAATCGTATCATGTACCGAGAATCCCATAACAACGAGCAGTGCGACAATAAAGGTCGTGTCGATCTCGACACCCGACACATACCCGAATACCGCAAATACACCAAGCGGAATACTCACATCATGGAGAAGTGTAAGCAGTGCAACCACACCGTATTTCCATGACCGTATCGGTCGAGAAACCTTACGAAACGCCCACGCAGTGTACAGTGAGATACCGAGCAGCACACCTACAACGGCCCATAATGATTTCTGGCGCAGCTCCTTGCCAATAACCGGACCCACACTCGCAAAACTCTGTTCATGAACAATACCGTACGTCTCGTTCAATGCTAAAAGATACTCTTGGTGCTGTGCTTCAGTGATATTCGGAAGCCGGATTAATATTCCCTGCTCCCCTAGATATTTTACAACCACACCAATATTCAGCTCGCTATCAAAAAATGATTCAAGGTCTGCGGGGACAACCGAAACATCCGAAATGGTAATGTGCCATTCAGTTCCACCCGTAAAATCAATTCCCGGACGTATACCCAATATGGCAACGGCGAGCCAGCTTGCTACAACGAGCGCAAGCGTAATGCTTAGTAGTAATTTGTATCTACGTAGTACGTTCATGATATTTTGCAAATACACGCAACAGCGTACGCGTGATAGTGATTGCACTAAACATACTTACCAATACGCCAATAAACAACGCCAGCGCGAAGCCGCGCACAAAGCTCGTGGTGAGATAGTATAGAATCACCGCACTAATTATGGTAGTAATGTTTGAGTCGCGAATAGAATTCCACGCCCGGCGGAATCCTTCCTCAACCGCCTGGACGTACGGCATGCCTCGCTTCAATTCTTCCTTCGTCCGCTCAAACACTAAAATATTCGCATCAACTGCCATACCAATAGAGAGCAGTACGCCCGCAATCCCTGAGAGCGTAAGCGTAATAGGAATGAGTTTAAATATGCCGAGGACCAGTGTAATGTACATGAGCAGTGCTGCCGATGCAAAAACACCCAACCAGCGATAGTACGCAATCATATATATGATAACAATGAGTGTTCCCCATAGCCCGGCAGTAATTGACTTTGCTATTGAGTCCTTGCCAAGTTCCGGGCTGATCGTCTGCTGATTAATGAGCGTAATAGGAGCCGGCAGTGCACCGGCATTAAACCGTTCTACCAATACGCGCGCTTCCTCAATGGTAAAGTCACCGCTGATCTGAGCGCGCCCACCGGTAATCTTTTCTTGCACAACAGGTACAGTGATCGGAGTTCCATCTAAGAATACTGCCAATAGTTTTCCAACATTCCTTTCCGTAATCTCCGCAAAAAGTTCACCTCCTTCTTCAGTAAGTTCTAAGCTCACAATAGGTATAGAAGTATACTGGTCAAACACTACCTGCGCCCCCTTGATGTGCCGCCCGGTTAATGTCGTCGGAATATATATAACCCCACCTTCCCGCTCCTCTACCTCACGAAAATCTAACACCGGTGTTTCACCTATCTCTGCAATTGCTTTACTCACATCACTGATACCGGCGAGCTCTACGACGAGTCGGTGTTCATCACCGACTTTCTGCGTATACACGCGCGGCTCGCTGACTCCAAACAAATTCACTCGTCTCTCAATAACATCACGCAGTCCCTGAATGATACTCTCAGCATCCACGTTGCCTGTTTCACTTAAATCAACACGATACACCAAGTAACTTCCTCCGGCCAAATCAAGACCTAAATGCCAGGGACGAAATGAACTATACTTTTCCCAGAACGGTTGATATACAAAAAAGCCAGCTGCAACGGAAATAGCGACAACGGTGATAAGTAATGTAATGTGGCGTGTGTGTTTCACTGTGCTCTAGTGTATATCAAAACTACCCTCGACCGCCAGTTTTATTAACGTTTCTCCTGTTAATAAAGTACCACTTCACTATTTCTATAAGAAGTATATTAACCAGTCCCAACCCGATAAGCAGCATCCAATCAACCACATTCAGAGCGACCGTGTGGAATAATATTTGCAGAATCGGCAGGTAAACCACTACACCCATAAGTATAAATCCAATCATAACCGCTCCTATAAGGTATCGATTTGAAAACGGATTATACTTCCAAATATTGCGATGTAGGTTACGGCATGAAAACACAAACAATAGCGAATCAATACCAAGCGCGACAAAGACGAATGTACGTATGTGTTCAATCGTATATGTAGTGGCATTAACCAACCAAAGAAAAAGCCCAAGTAAGATAAGGTCTGTTATTAAACCTACAATAAAGATAATGCTACGCATTTCGTTCGTTAAAAGCGGCATATTCTTTTTTTCCGGCTTACGCCGCATAATGTCCTGTTCTCCTTTTTCAAACGTAAGCGCAATGCCCGGTAGACCATCTTCAACAATATTTATCCACAAGATCTGTGCTGCGGTTACTGGCAGAGGTAATCCCAAAACAATACTCGTACCGATGAGCATCACCTCGGTGAACGCGCTGGACATCATATACGTAATCACTTTGCGAATATTGTCCACAATAATGCGCCCCTCACGAATTGCTGCGGGAATAATAGAAAACTTATCGCCGAGCAAAATAAGATCGGATACTTCCTTTGCTACATCGGTACCAGACCCGAGCGCAATACCAATGTCTGCTTTGTGCAGTGCCGGTGCATCATTAATACCATCTCCGGTCATTGCAATGACCTCTCCACGCTTCTGCCATGCGTCAATAATGCGCATCTTATGCTTTGGCTCTACCCGTGCGTACACACTAATGTTGGGCAGACGCTTCTCAAGTTCTTCATCAGACCATTCATCCAGCACCATTCCTTCAATTATTTCTCCATCATCGTGGTAAATACCAACCGCACGTGCAACTGCGCGTGCGGTTCGTACATGGTCTCCGGTAACCATAATTGTTTTGATTCCGGCACGACGTGCACGCGCAATAGCGCGCTTCACACCACGTCGCAACGGGTCACGCATCGCAATAAGACCCACAACAGTTATGCTGGTTAACATCTCCTGAAACTTTTGTGGATTCTTCGCAGCATGTTTTGGTAGATGTTTATATCCAACTGCGATCACGCGCAGTCCCATATTGGTCAGTCGTTCAAGTTCTTGTTCAAACTTCCGGCGCATGTGCACGCTCGGATGTGCTGCCAACGCAAGTAGAGACTCGGGCGCACCTGATATATACGCAATCACACCCTGTGTGTCTTTATGAAATGACGCAATGTATTTCGTCGTCGGGTCAAACGGAAACTTAGTAATGAGCGGCTCTTCACGTTCCAGTTTGCGTCGTGAAATACCGGCCTCACTCGCCGCTTTCAATAGCGCTTTATCAGTTGGGCCTCCTCGGTATACCCATTCACTAAATACTGCATCCGGGTTTTCAATGAATGCTTCGTTTGCCAAAGCGGCAATGGTAAGCGCTAAATGATGTGCATCTTCACGTAAGGTCACTACTTCTTGTACCTCCATGCGCCCTTCGGTAAGGGTGAGTGTTTTATCAGTCGCAATAATTGATGCACTTCCAAGTGTTTCGGCAGAGGTCAGTCGCCGCACGAGTCCGTTTTGTCCTAAGATGCGCTGCATACCGATTGCTAAAATGGCAGTCATCGCAATCGGCAGCCCTTCCGGTATTGCGGCAACTGCAACTGCCACAGCTATGGTGAACATTTCCACAAATCTGCCGCCGGTTACTATTCCCTCTATAAAAATAAAGACCGCCGCAGCACTAATAACTGCGGTAATAAGCCACGAAAACTTGGTAAGTTTTACCTGGTACGGCGTACGTTCTTTTTCCACCGACTGCACAAGCGTCGCTACCGTGCCGATCTCAGTTTTCACGCCGGTACCGACCACAACTGCCCTACCCTCACCACCGGAAATTATCGTCCCCATATACACCATATTCTCCCTGTCTGCAAGCGGGGTTTTCATATCAAGCGTATCAGATGTCTTGCGAGACGGGATCCATTCACCGGTCAGCGCCGCCTCACTTACCTCCAAACCCCAACTCTCAATCATGCGTGCATCTGCAGGAACTTTGTCGCCTGATAAGAGTACGATAATGTCACCCGGTACCACTTCCTCCTGCGCAATCTGATGCTCATTATCATCCCGTATCACGCGCGCCTCTCCCTTCAATACCTGTTGTAGAGCGCTCAAAGCGCGTGTAGCCTTATATTCCTGAAAATATCCAATAAAGGTATTAAGGAGAACCGCTATCCAGATAACAATACCGTCGGTGTACTCCCCTAACACCAAGGTTACTACACCTGCAATCGCCAGAATAAAAATCAACGGGCTCCTGAACTGACGCACAAAAATGAAGAATGCAGACGGCGGTTTTTTCTTCGGAAGTACATTTGGACCGTATCGCTCCAGCCGTTTTTTTATTTCCTCACTCGAAAGTCCGCGCTTGGCACTTGATGTAAATTCTTCAAGGACTGTTTGAACGCTCTGTGCGTGAAAATTTCCTCTCAATTCCATATATCTCAACTATGAGTTACTAGTTACGAATTACTCTCTTTTTATATGCTTTAGAGCATATGCGAGTGTACCACCAACTTTCTTACGCGGATTAAAAATATTCAGTGGGTCAAATAATTTTTTTGTTTGCTCAAAATATTGATGTACCTCCTTTCCAAACATCTGCTCCATGTACGGTGTGCGTATGAGTCCATCGTTATGTTCACCGGTCAGCGATCCACCGAAAGAGAGTGTTAATTTATACACCTCATTCATCAGCGGTTCAATCTTCGCCCGCTCTTTTTCTTTATCCAGCGTCATAAGTGGAATGATATGAAAGTTTCCATCACCAATATGTCCCGCTATCGTGTAGAGCAGGTCATGCTTTTCCAGTACTTCATATAGTTTTGGGAGAAATACCGATAGGTGTTTTGGGTGTACCACTATATCGTCAATAAATGGTGCCGTCTGTTTACCCTTAATGCGCTGGCGCAGCAGATTGAAGCTCTCCCGTCGCATTAACCAATATTTACGTGCATCATATTCATTTTTCGCGATGCGCGTTCGCACTCCACGTCCGTTAAGAAATTTTGCCGTTTCTCGCGCTCGTTCTTGTAGTACCGCCTTATCCTTACCTTCAAACTCGATCAGTACAATAAGTTTTGGAACACCACTGCGCAGTACCATCCAAAACTCCGGCAAAAATTTCCATGCGAGTGAAAAAAGATTTTTTGATCCCATTAATTTTAAGAACGAAAAAAAGAATTTTGTCGCGACGCGCAGAGTCTTATCATCGAACGATTCAAGACTCGTCGGTTTGCGTGCACGTAGTTCATCAACAATCTCGGCGAGATTGCCCATTTCATCAAAAAATGCCACAACTAAGCTTCGATACGGTTGTGCCGGCACTAATCGAACCGTGATCTCTGTTATGATGCCAAGCGTTCCCTGTGAACCGACAAAAAGTTTTGGCATGTTAAACTGCTCACCATCCCAAACATCCCATAAATTATATCCGGCAGAGTTTTTAGTTACATCAGGACGAGCATTTTTGAGTATCTCATTATGCTCCCGTACAAGGGTAAACAAATCTCTGTACAGCTTCCCTTCAAAGGTATCATGCTGTATTTTCTCTTTAAGCTCCCGCTCGGTAAGTGATTTCAATACATATTCATTTCCATCTCGGAGTACTACCTTGAGTTCGGTAACATAATCAATAGTCTTACCGTACTGTAATGTTTTCTCTCCACCGGAATTATTTGCGACCATACCTCCTATGGTGCAGGTTTCCCGTGAGGCGGGAAATGACGGTAACAACAGTTTCTTTTTTAACGTCTCTTTTTCAAAATCGCGATAGAACATACCCGGTTCTACTACCGCATAATTACTACCCACCTTCTTGAGTTGATTAAGGTGACGATTCACGTCAACGATAATTGATTCATTCAGCGGACCACCTGTCATATCAGTGCCTCCCGAGCGAACGGTGAGCGATATGTTTTCATCAAACGCACGCCGTTCACCAACAAACCGTACAAGTGCCTTAATGTCCTCAACATTTTTTGGATACACCACTACCTCCGGTTCTATCTCAAACAGGCTCGCATCACGGCTGTATACTTTACGTACGTCCTGCGCATCCGTTACCTCACCTGTAATGATGTGCTGCAGCGATTCGCGGAGCGCACGTGTCATATTTTAAAGGGAATCTGTATTACATATCCCATAATAATGAACGCAATACCAATAATACCTACTATTTGTTCACGGCGCATTGCGCGGAACACACCCTTATTTATACTGTGTTCCTTCCATACACGATGATGTACCCGAAGCGCGGTATACGCAACAAGTATTTTCCCGATAGTCTCCAAAGTAAAACCAATAAACTCCATACTACCCTCCGTTTTTATGCACGTATACCGTACGTGTCGGGTATGCCATTGCAATTCCTTCGTCTTCAAACCTCTTCTTTATCTTGAATAAAATCTCCTGATTGCGGTCCTTAAAAAATCTATAATCGGAAGAAGATACATAGTACACCACCTCAAAATCGAGTGATGAATCGTTGAACTGGGTAAAATGCACACGGTCGAACGTAACATCACTGACAGAATCAATGATTTCTTTTACCATCTGTGGGATGCGCTCAAATGTCCTTTGTGGTGTCTCATACACCACGCCAAACGTGAACACCGAACGGCGTTTTTCCATTGTCTTAAAGTTCTGAATCTGAGTAGAGGTAAGTTCTTGATTTGAGATAATAATCTCTTCACCATACGAAGCACGGATGCGCGTTGTTTTAATGCCGATACGCTCCACAACTCCTTTTTTATCACCAACAACAATATAGTCCCCCACCACAAACGGCTTATCAAAGTAAATAGCGAATGAGCTAAACAGGTCGCCTAAAAGGTTCTGTGCCGCGAGTGCTATTGCGATACCGCCGATACCCAGTCCTGCAATGAGCGACGACACATTCACGCCGAAATTGGAGAGTGCCAGCAATATACCTATCATCCACAATGCTGCTTTAGCAATTTTACCAACGAGCTGCAGTGCCATCTTTGTGCCCTGCTCACCCTCTCCTTCTTTTTCCTCAATACGTCTGAGCGCATAATCAATAAAAATAGAAAGAGCCACCATCGCCTGGTAAATAATCCAACCGATAAGTACAACGTTAATTACCTTCTGTAGAACCGCCGCGAGTGTAATAAAGGAAATCGCAAGATACGCAGAAATGAAAAAATAGAACGGTGGTTTCAGTGATGCAATGATGCGAATGAGTGCATCGTCAAGCGGCGTTTTGGTACGTTCTGCGAACTTTCGCAGACGACGCAGTATCACATACTGAAATACCTGCAACAGCAGGTATATGATGATGAACGCAACGACTGCAGTAATATATACACCGACTGTGTTGCTTAATACTTCATACTGCCACCAAGCTGTCTGGGTAACTTCTTTTAGTGATTCAATCATTATTCTTAATAGTATCACAGCTGAGCAGGGTCACTCATACCGTTACTTTACAGCATCAGCAAGTCTGCGTGCAACTGAATCCCAGTTAACAACGTTCCACCAATTCTCAACGTATTCTGGACGGCGATTTTGATACTGAAGATAGTACGCGTGCTCCCATGCATCTATTGTAAGAATAGGTGTCTGATTATTGGAGAGTGGGCAGTCTTGATTGAGCGTCTTAACTATTTGCAACTTGCTATTAGCATCAACAACGAGCCATGCCCAGCCACTGCCAAAAACAGTGACCGCTGCATCGGAAAATGTTTCTTTAAATATTGCAAAATCCTTAAAATGTTCGGCTATTGCTTTTGCAAGCGCGCCGTCCGGTTCACCACCGCCACCACCTTCACTTCCTGGGGCATGCTGCGCCATATTCTCCCAGAAGAATGTGTGATTATAGTGGCCACCACCAAAGTTACGCAACGCGGTACGAATACCCCCCGGTGCTTCGTCGAGTGATTGTAATGTATCTTCCAGTGATTTCGCCCCCCATTCCTCGTGATTACTAAGCGTCTCGTTCAGTTTATTAACGTATGCTTGGTGATGCTTACCATGATGTATCTCCATCGTCTTCGCATCAAGATACGGCTCAAGTGCATCATACGCGTATGGCAATTTTGGTAAATCGTGCATAGGTGCAGTATAACAAAACGTCCTACACTAGTGTGGGACGTGAAAGATTACTTCTTACTTCTCATTCCTCTTTTCCTTCCTGTGTCTTTTCTTGCCTACTTTCTTCCTCAACGCTCTCTTGAGGCTGGGATTCTTCTTTTACTTCTTCCTTTTTCCTAAACTCATTTGAGTCAGAACTTAAATGAGTCGGGCGATCATCTGCTTTAGCAGATGATTTAGCCTCTTCCGCTTTTTCTACGGACTGTGGCTCTATGTCTTGCTTAGTGCTTTCATTCTTAGACATCTTCTTTTTAGCATGCACCGCCCGTTTTGGACCAGTTACAACACTGGCACGAACAAGCATATTGTGTACGCTATCAGTAGGCTGAGCACCAACGCCAAGCCAGTACTTTATACGTTCTTCTTTCACGCTATGCGTGTCAGTATGCGGGTTACACCACCCGAGATCCTCTATAAATCGTCCTTGTAGCTTGGAGCGGCGCTCCACCACAACAACGCGGAATGATATCTGCTTTTTTTTGCCTACCGGTTTAAATCTAATAGATAACATAGTTCTGTAATGTGTACGTATTATGCATAGGGAGCATACAGGAATCAAGCTTATCCTGCAACCCGCTCTGCCTCCTCAAGTTTCATAGAAAGTACGCGCGAAACACCTTCATTCCCCATTGTAATACCATACAACGTATCAATAACCTCCATGGTAACTCTGTTGTGCGTCACAATAATGAACTGCGTTTTGTGGGAAAATTCTTTAATGAGTTCCGCAAAACGCTGAGCATTGACCTCATCGAGTGCCGCATCAATTTCATCAAGCACAAGGAATGGTGGTGGAGATACGGCAATGAGCGCAAATAATGCCGCTAAGGACACGAGTGTTTTCTCCCCACCCGAAAGCATATCGATATTGGTCATTTTTTTACGCGGTAATGAAAGCTGAATATCAATACCTGCAATGCTCTCTTGCTCTATTTTCGGTTCCGCTCCAACGATTTCTTCCTGTTCCCCATCTACTGTTTCATCTTTCGTAAATTGCTGTTTTTGTATCAGTCTGAGACGTGCCTTACCACCTCTAAACATAAGCCGGAAGTACGTATTAAATTCTCTATTTACCAAATCAAAGTACTTCTTAAAATCTTTATGAATTCTCTCATCGAGCGTATGAATAACCCGGTGCAGATCTTGTGATGCTTTCTCCAAATCCTGCAATTCCCCCTCCAGAAATGTATAGCGCTCTTCTGTTTCTTTTGCCTCCTCAATGAGAACAGCATCAATCTCTCCGGCAGCAATAACATCTACTCTTAATCGTTCAATGGTATGCTCAGTTTTCTCCGCTTCGTCTTCCGGCACTGCTGACCGATCCGGCTGTGCACGTCTCAGTTCATTACTTGAAAATCCCAATGAACGCCACTTTCCATCAATCTCTTGTATCTTAAATTTGGTGCGTTCACTGGTTAACACATGTGTCTGCATATCACGCTCAATGGTCCGCACATTATTTTTCTCTTGCTCCAGTGCTTCAATAAATTTCCTAAACTCTTGATTTCCTTTCTCTCGCTTGCTCAACAGCGCATCTTCCTCTGTTTGAGCTTTTGCAATCTCCCGCACAATACGTTCAAGTTGCTTCTGTAACGTCTGTACCTCATTCGTACGGGGCAGTGTAGTTTCTATTTTATATTCCTGATCATACGCAGCTTTAAATTTCTTCAGCCACCGCACTACCACATTTCGCAATGCATCACTGGTACTCTCAAGCGTCTGAGTTGCTTCATGCACAAACGATTGCATGAGCTGAATAAGCTGCCCGGCATCTGCCACAGATGTTTTTCGCTCTCCCGACCGGAATTCCAGTCGGGCCTCTGCGCGCGCCAGAGCCTGTTGTACGTTCAACTGTTCTTCTTGCAACGTACGCAGCTGACCATGCATCACCTGCAGATCATCCCGCTTGCCCGTTTTCTGCTGCATAGCACGTACCTGTCGTTCAACATCGCTCACCCGCTGTTCCATGTCTTTCTTTCTATGCTCCCCATCACGCAATGCAGCTTCTGCATCACGCAACGTGCCTTGCAATGCATGGTAGCGAGTTGCGAAATATCGGACCGCGAGCTCTTTTAATTGTCGCTCAAGCTCATCGCGCTTTTCCCATTTACGGCGCTGACTGCGCAAAAGGCGCAGGTGTGGTATTAATTCTTTCAACTGCGCCTGTACCAACTGCATATTCTGCTTACTGCGCTCTAGGCGACGTTCTGCGGTCTGCTTCTTTAATCGATATTCTTTCAAACCAATTATCTCCTCTATCATCTCACGTCGTTCACGAGGACCGATACGGACAAACACATCGCTCTGCCCTTGTCCGATAATGGTAAGTCCACGCGTCCCCATACGCGCCCGGGCAAGCATATGCACAACGTCTTTTAGTCTCACTTCCACGTCGTTCAATAAAAATTTTGTGGTACCAGACCTGTCAATACGACGTGTGAGCGTAACCTCTTCACTGTCTATCGGGAGTAACCGTTCTTTATTATTAAACGTTAAAGAAACACGAGCTATGCTCGCCGCCTGCTTAGTCGGCGTACCCGCAAACATAAGATTACTGAGTACATCGCCACGCAGCTGTTTCGCTCCACGTTCACCAAGTACCCAACGAATAGCGTCAATAATATTCGATTTTCCGGAACCGTTCGGTCCAACAATACCTACTACGCGTGCGTGCAGTGCAAGTTGTGTTTTTGATGCAAACGATTTAAAACCTTGTATCTCAAGTCGTGTCAAAAAGTTATTCATTATCACGAATTTCCTTCAATGCTGTTTCAGCTGCTACGCGCTCGGCATCTTGTTTTGAACCACCTACGCCACGTGCGGACAGTTTGTCACCAAAGTATACTCCCACAACAAATTCCTTCTCGTGGTCCGGTCCACTCTCTTCCAGAACCTTATATAACGGGGTTGTCTTCAACTGCTCCTGCACTATCTCCTGTAGAGAACTCTTAGGATCCTGGTATCGTTTATCTTTCATAACTTCATCCACGTACGATAGGATAAACCGTTCAATGAATATCTGTGCAGTCTCGTATCCACCATCAAGGTATGCTGCCCCGATCAACGCTTCAACCCCATTTGCAAGTATGGATTCGCGCGCCTTATCAGTCCCACGCTCCTGACCATGGGACAAAAATATCTCACCTTCCAACTCAATATCTTCGGAAATCTGCGCCAGCATTGTCTGATTAACTAATGCTGCTCGAACATTCGTTAAAATCCCCTCGTCGTATTCCGCAAACTTTTTGAACAGAAAGTCGGTCACTACTAATTCCAACACTGCATCGCCCAGGAATTCCAGGCGTTCATTGTGCGGTACCGGCCAATCAGAGTGTTCATTGAGGTATGAACGGTGTGTTAATGCTTCACGCAGTAAATCTTTGTTGCGGAACAATATACCAATGCGTTCTTCAAGTACATCGCTCATGATTTTACTTGTTCTGAAAACTTTGAGTCATCCTGCATCTCACGATACACCGTTCCCAGTACACCATTGATAAACTTCGGTGAATTAATACCGCCATAGTTCTTTGCAACCTCAATTGCTTCATTAATAGCGACCTTCGGCGGCACCTCGTCAGTATTGCCAAAAAGGAGTTCATAGAGCCCTAATCGCAACACGTTACGGTCTGCTAACGCAATTTGGTCAATGGGCCACTCGGGAGCAACTCGTTCAATGATCTTATCTATTTCTTTCAGGTGTTCAACAACGCCTTGTGCGAGACTCCACGCAAACTCAGGTTCATCAATATCTTGCCCTAACTGCTTAAGATTTCGCTCAAGCACTTTTACAAAATCAACGGTACGATTATGAAAATCCCACTCATAGAGTGTTTGAAATACGATAGTGCGTATCAAATGACGCGTAGCCATTTATTACGTAGTAGAGGTTCTTTTTGACCAAGCGTATGTGTGGCAGTACGTACATCGACGGTGCGGCAATGCCGGTGCCTTGCATTGAGGACACGGCTGTATATCCTGTTTCTTCAGTCCTTTCTGCGAACGTTTCTTTCCTACTTTAGATCTCGTAAAATGTTTTTTTGGTACGGCCATAGTTGTTTCATTAAAACGTAGAGTTACTGTTTCGTCAACTCTTAGGAGAAAACTTACTTGGTATTCTTGAGACAATACGTTGCAAAACTAAGTTGCGCCCGTTCCAGCAACGGACATCACCCTTGATTTCTCGGCAATCTGAAACATTCTGCAGTACACTATTCCCTCAACCAAATATGTTTCTGGTGTGTTTAAGGAGGTGTTTGAGTAAAATGAGTCCTCAATTTTGCGTGAGGTTTTTTGGAAAAAATCAACCGTCAAAAGTGATAAAGTAAGCCTTAATTACTTCCTTGTCAAAAAGGAATACCAAGGCAAACGTTCTTCTAGAAAGTTACCATTCGTAGCATTTACTATTATCCTAATAGTAATTGTCACAGGGATAAAGCCTAGTAATTTTCTTGCCTCGCGGACCCCTATGCTATAAATAGCTTTTTCGTTCTCTTCTTTTAGCTCAATAGATGTTGGTGAAATTTCAAGATTGGCTACGATATCGCTGACTACGACCTTAACTTCAGAATTACCCACCCTTAAAATCTCATCTTTTATAGATACCTCTTCTACCTTTACTTCCAGACCCTTATCTTTAATAAGCCCCCCTTTTTTAGTTGGCTCTATGCTTATCTCTTCTTCTCCAACATCAACTATTATCTTCTTCTCCATTGTTTTTACAACAACGTCACCAGCTTTTATTTGTCCGCGGCTCACTTGTACCTCGGTTACTAGACCACTAATTTCAGATACTCTTATTTCTCTCTTTCCTTCTATAAGATCTCTGACTAACTTATCTATTTCTCCTCTTAATGTTTTAAGTTCCTTAATTTGATCCTCAACGCTGACTATGTTAGTTACCTTTTCAAGATAAGCTCTATAATACGAGCTTATCTCCTGGCCCGACTCAACAGCAACTGGCTTTACTGGTTCTACAACTGACGGTGGGAGTGGCTTTGCCGATGTCACAGTATACTCTTTTTGAGCCCTACATTGTTCTCTTACTTTTTGAAGGCCAACGCTAAGTTCTGTTAATGTTTTTTCGATCTCTTCCCTTGAACGGCTCGTTTCCTTTTTTAGGTCGGGGTCGCTCAAGGCACTTAATTTTTTATAATAAGCAATCTTACTGCTCCAAAGCTCAACATCTTGACATCTATCTATTGGTGCTTCCTCGCACAACTCCCACCCTTTTGGAGTTTCCTGTGCTAGGGTTGATATCCTTTCCGTTGTCACCCTCGCTTTTTCTTTATCACCTGCTAATTCTGCTTTTTTAAGCTCCAAAAGAAGCTGGTTATAATATCCGATCAACTTATCACTGACATAACAGACCGACAGATCCTTAGGAGGCGCTGACCCCTCACTTGGCTTCTCAGACACTGGGGCAGTAGGAGGAGCGATAGAAAAGTAACTGCTTTCGATACCCCATGCTTTTCCTCTTAACTCGATCTTGAAGCTTCCTCCGGTCTCAGACAAATAAAAGGGAATCGTCCACTGATAAGAACCTTGAGATGTGGGGACTGAAGCAGCAATACTAT
>DRGK01000015.1 GCA_011050075.1 Candidatus Jorgensenbacteria bacterium | reverse complement strand
TCCGTAACCTTGCGGACCTCCTCGGGCGCTTTGGACATCTCTGCGATACCGCCGGCATTGTCTGTAATAGGGCCGAACGAATCAATGGAAACGATAATACCGGCAACGGAGAGCATTGCGGTCGCGGCGAGAGCAATGCCGTAGATGCCCATGAGCGCATAGGCCCCGAGAATACCGGCGCTGATAATGAGAGCCGGTACGAAAGTTGCCTCCATACCAACCGAGAGCCCCATAATAATATTAGTACCATGTCCGGACTCAGATGCCTGAGCAATATCCCTTACCGGACGAAACCGTTTTGCGGTGTAGTAGTCGGTGACAATAACCATAAGTGCGGTTACCACGAGCCCTATTAAGGTTGCGCCAAAAACATTCCATGTTTGCTCGGGAAAATATACCGAGGATGCCCAGTAGAAGAAAACAGCAGAAAATGCCAACGATGCAATAAGTCCTTTATAAAGAGCGGTCATAATTCCACCCCTTCCAAGTCGGACAAAGAAGTTGCCGATGGTGGAAGCAAGGATGGCAAGTCCTCCGAGAATAAGCGGGAAGAGTAATTGAGTGCCGGAAAGTGTAAAACTGCCAAGTAGAATAGCTGCAGTTAATGTTACTGCATAGGTCTCAAAAAGGTCTGCAGCCATGCCGGCGCAGTCACCCACGTTATCACCCACATTATCAGCAATAGTTCCCGGGTTGCGCGGGTCGTCTTCCGGAATACCAAGCTCTAACTTGCCAACTAAGTCTGCACCCACATCAGCAGCCTTAGTGAAAATACCGCCGCCAAGACGTGCAAATATTGAGATCAAACTTGCGCCAAAACTAAGACCAATCAGGCCCGCCACACTGCCGGTGAGAAGGTAAAATGCGGCAACGGAGAGTAGTCCTAAGATAACAACCAGAAATCCGGTTACCGACCCCGCACGGAATGCGAGTACCAGGGCATTTCCAAGTCCCTTTTCTGCTGCTGCTGCTGTTTTTGCATTTGCGCGCACGGCGACACTCATGCCAATATATCCGGCAAGCGCCGATGCACCCGCGCCAATTATAAATCCGATTGCAGACATGAGATTGAGTACCAGCGCAATAGCAATGAACAGAATAACCGCTACAATGCCAACGGTGCGGTACTGTCGGCTTAGATATGCAGAAGACCCTTCTTGTATGGCGCGTGAAATAGCAACCATTGTTTTGTTACCTGCAGGTTGACGTTTCAACCAGAACACTAAGTAGACGGTGTAGATAATCGCGAGAACAATTGGAGTAAAGATAATATATAGCATATTGGAAGTGTTAAGTTTTAGTTGTTTTTTCGTCTGTGGATTCTTCCTCTTCCTTTTCTTCGCTTACTTCGATATCGGTATTTGTATCTTCTTCTTTAATTGCTTCGGCAACACCTCCTTCCTGTGTCTCTTCAGGATTTGACTGTGAGCGCACATCTATTTTCCATCCGGTGAGCTTCGCGGCGAGGCGTACATTCTGGCCACCGCGTCCAATAGCTAAACTTAACTGATCTTCAGCAACAAGCACAGTTGCTTCGCGGCGTGCCTGTGCCTCAACTGACTTCACTTTCGCCGGTGATAGTGAGTTCCCAATGTACTCTTCGGTATCCTCACTCCACTCGATAACATCTATTTTTTCATTACCGAGCTCGTTAATGACAGCCATGATGCGTGAACCGCGTTGACCAACTACTGACCCTACAGGATCAATTCCGTCTTGATGTGAGATGACTGCAATTTTTGTACGACTGCCTGGCTCGCGGGCAATTTTTTTAATTTCCACGGTTCCTTCAGAAATTTCTGGAACCTCAAGCTCAAACAGCTTCAGAATGAAATCGGGGTGTGCGCGAGAGAGCACAATTCCCGGGCGCCGTCGTTCTTCTTGCTGTACAGCAAGAACGTAAAAGCGCATTCGCTGACCCGACTGATAATGTTCACCGGGAATACTTTCATTTTGAAACATAACACCAATAGCGCGTCCGAGATCAATGTACACGTGCCCGCGCTCGAAACGCTGAACGGTACCGCTTACAATCTCACCCTCCTTATCCGCAAACTCTCTTTGAATAGAACTGCGCTCTGCCTCGCGAATGGTTTGCAAAACAACCTGCTTAGCGGTCTGTGCCGCAATACGACCAAAGTCTTCGCGGGCTTCAAGCGGAAACGTGAGCTCGTCACCGACTTCTATGTCTTTCTTAATTTTCTGTGCTTCTTTTATAAAAATGTGTCGGTCGGCATTATAGCGTAGCAAAAGTTTGTCATCATCTTCGGGTTCGGCAGCTCTCTCACTCTTTTTCTCCGTGTCTTTTTCTCCTTCCACCTCCTCGGCCTCTTCGATAATTCGTACCTCTTCAGGATCAACAACAGTCTTGATCTGAAAAAACAAAACATCACCTTTTTCAAGGTCAAATTTTGCATGGATAATTTCTGACTTATTCCGGTACTCTTTCTTATATGCACTCGCGAGCGCATTCTCGATTGCTTCAATAACCTGTTCGGCTTCAATGCCGCGGTCCTCGGCAATCTGATTAATCGCGGACGAAAGTGTTTTTAGATCCATCTCCATAATGTGTATACGTATTATTATATAAAATAGTTAACCGCTCTCTGTGGAGCGGTATGGTGTCAATATACACGGTAATGGTATAAATGTCAATCCCTATATTACTGTACGGTGGATAGGGTGCGAGGTACAATGTAGATAACAGAATCATGAAGAGACACTTCAATATATACGTTTATGGCAGAGTACAGATGGTGGGCTTTCGGTTTCATGCCAAAGCAAAAGCTGAAAGGTTTGGCGTAGTTGGATTTTCACGCAACGAGTCAGATGGCTCGGTCTATATTGAGGCAGAAGGACATGGTAAATCACTTAAAAGGTTTATTGAGTGGTGCAAGAAAGGACCAATGTTTGCAAACGTAAAGCGGGTTGAGGTGAAGGAGCGTAAGAAGCTGAAAAATTTCAACGGATTTAAAATCACTTTCTAAAAAGGAACTCAAAGATATATTGACGTTTCAATATATTTGTGTTGCTATATTAATCATAATCATGCATCAAACAGTTTTTATATAAAGTTTAAGAATCTAGGATCTAACTCACTCCACTTTTTAATACATTTCATGCGATAAATGTGAAAACCTTTATCCACAAGGTGTGCACATGCAGTATTTTCACCTTCTTTTCCGAGTCGTGAATGGAATCTAGACATTCTATGGAAGAATTATATCATAATGATATGTTTTTTATCCAAAGTGTTTGTGCACAAACACTTTTAATTATTTTACACAGAAATTTTGTACAAAAAACACTAAAAGTGTAAAACGAGTGCATATTTTGTGTTTATTTTGTTGAAATACTGTTGAAAAGGTGAAAGTGTTTGTGAACAAACAATCTTTTGCGACAGGACAGTAAAAGTGTCGCAAAAGATTGTTTATATTGCGTTACACTTGTTTGTCTGTTTTTTGTCAAGATTATTAGATTACGGTGTAGTTTCACTATCTATACCCTTGGGTGGTGTGATGTAATGGTGCGGAAGAATTTATCCCGTTTGGCCATACTGCAGTTTCGCTCGTCTGTGTTGTGTATGAGTTGTTTAATTTAATGGGGTTGACATTTAATAACTATTGTGTATAATAGCCACTATCATAGCTCTTTTAAGAATTAAACAGGCAGAAGGAAGTGGGATATCAAGGAGGACATCACAACCTCCCAGCAAAAGCCGCTTTATACCAATGGTGAACAGTTGACCAAACAGTTGATTGTTGCCGAGTCGAATCTTTCTCTATTGAGAAAGATGTAACGATTGGCTCGAGGTATGACTGGACCATGCGGCGCCATAATCGGGAGATGAAGAAAAAACAGGCGACTCCTTGCGCTAACCCTACCCCGAAGGGAAGCTGGGCCTTCTGCCCTCATATCAAAGAGCCGAAAACAATTTCGGCTCTTTTTCTTAGCTTAACCCCCCGTTCATACGAGCGGGGGCTTTACACGTTCTCTATAATATTCCTCAGCTGTGCCGTATTTTGTTCAATATCCTGCTTATTTCGTGCGGCGAGAAAGATACGAAGGAGTGGCTCGGTATTAGATGCTCTTGCAAGAAACCACCAGTCAGAAAATTCAAGCACGAGACCGTCGAGATGATCACTCCCCTGTGCTTTATTACCAAGCACAGCTTCAAGTTCTTTTAATACCTCAATACTGTCTTTGTTAAGTTGTATATCAAAATTCGCTATCTGTACTGTTGGGAGCGAGTCATAGAACTCGGCGAGCGACTGTGGTAGATGCGAGAGTGCATTAAGTATTTTTATGACTGCGAGTATTGCTGAGTCTGAGAAGAAGAAGTCGCTGAAGTAATAATGACCTGAGTACTCGGCAGCGGTAGATGCGCCGCACTGTTTCATGGTCGTTTTAATAAATCGTGTGCCGACCTGAGACGCTCGTACATCGCGCATCCTTTCATATTTGATGAACTTCATAATATAGTACGTCGGGAGATCGAGAACGTACGGTGGTTTGTGTTCATCAAACAGGAGATGCGCGATCACGTATGAGGGGAGCGTGCGTCCGGTATTATCAACAAATACCGCTCTGTCACCATCAGCATCAAATATGACACCAAGATTGGCTCCGTGTTTTCGTACTGCAGCAGCAATCTGGTCAGCTGCACCTTCCGCGAGCGGGTTAGGGCCGTGCGCGGGGAAGTTGCCATCGGGTGTTTCGTTGATGAGATGTACGGTGATATTGGGGAGTGAGAGCGCGCGCCACACCATGCCGGTCGTGCCATTTGAACAGTCAGCAACAATGGTAAGTGGCTTTCGCGTATCTGCGAATCCGGTGAGAAACTGGGCATATATGTCGGTGTAATCTCTATACTGCATAAGCGTGCTGTTTAGCTATGTATGAGCTTGAGTATTTCTTCTCCGCCAATCATCTCTACACGCTCGTTGATAACCTTGAATCCATTGTACTCCGCCGGATTATGCGAGGCGGTGACCATGACGCCGCCTGAGGCACCAAGTTCTTTGACCAAAAAATAGAACATCGGGGTCGTGACTATGCCGACTTCCTGTACCGGAGCACCGAGCCCCTCAAGTACCGCACTATATAATGCAGGTGATGAGGTGCGCACATCTCGACCGACGATTATAGAATTACTTTTAAACACAAACTTTCGCAATGTTCGTCCAATGGTCCGCGCCGTTTCTTCGTCAAGTTCACTCGGGTATACGCCTCGAATATCATATGCTTTGAAGATGTTTTTATTTACTGCGGACATAATTATATTGTAACTCATTGATGTGGTGTTGGTGTCATGAATTTGTCCACGTATGCGTACGGGGAATTTTTCTTATATAATGGAAGACGTGGCACAACGAAAGAACATAAAAGGAAAAACAAAAAGAGCGAGAGAGGGAAGGTCTATTGCTCGGGAACCACAACTGCATCCGGAGACGAAAAAGAACGTCTGGATCATCGCGTTCCTGGGAATTGCAGTTATCTTTCTTCTTGCGGCAGCCGGCCAGGCAGGTCCGGTTGGAGGCACATTCTATCGTTTTCTAACCATTCTGTTTGGGTGGGGGTACTATCTATTTCCCGCAGTACTGTTTTTGCTCGCACTCGCACTCATTAATGTAAAACAGCAGATGTGGGTACGTATCACTATCATTGGCGCATTCATGTTTATTGTTTCCAGTCTTGGGTTTATTGATTTGCTCTCTTCCGGAAACGGCGGCATTACGGGATCATTGGTCGGTGCTCTTGAAATTCCCTTCGGTATGACGGCGGCACTCGTTATTACCCTGACCGTTCTCATTATCTCATTTTTGGTTACGATTAATCGACCGCTCAGACTGACCCGCATTACCGATCGCCTCAGGTCGTCACGTGCTGATGAGGAAGAGATTTCCGTACGTGAGCCGGAATACTCGCCGGCCGATGAAACGGCAGACGATGTAGTGGTTGATAAAGAACCAGAAGAAGAACCGGTTGTTAAGGTCGCTGAGGTAAAGCTGAAAGACGATGTAGCATCCGCGTTTTCAATCCATCGCAAGGCAACCGGTGACTACACTCCACCACCGCTATCTTTGTTTACCGCAAAAACAGAAAAACCAACGAGCGGCGATCTTAAAGCAAACTCAAACATTATCCGGAGAACATTTGAGAGTTTTGGTATTTATGTGGAAATGGACGAGGTGCAGATAGGGCCGACGGTAACACGATACACATTAAAGCCGGCAGAAGGTGTTAAGCTAACACGTATTACTGCGCTTAATCAGGACCTTGCGCTCGCGCTCGCTACGCACCCAATCCGTATTGAAGCGCCGATTCCCGGCAAGTCTTTGGTGGGTATTGAGGTGCCGAATAAAACGGCGGCACTCGTGCGTCTGGGTAGTCTGCTCGCGTACCCGGAGTTTCAGAAATCAGGACCATTGGTCTTTTCACTCGGCCGGGGAGTTAACGGTGATCCAGTTTTCGCTGATGTGGCGAATATGCCGCACCTGCTCATCGCGGGTTCGACAGGTAGTGGTAAGTCAATTACCATACATGCACTTTTGATGTCTTTGTTGTATAAAAATGCGCCGACCGAGCTTCGGCTTATCTTGATAGACCCCAAGCGGGTAGAACTGTCTGTGTATGAAGGAATACCCCACTTGGTTACGCCGGTTATCATAGAGAATAAAAAAGCGCTCGGAGCACTTAAGTGGGCGATCAATGAGATGGAGAATCGGTATGAACTCCTCCTGTCCGCCGGAGTGCGTGATATTAAAAGCTATAACAGCAAATCGGGCGAGCCATTGCCCTACCTTATTATAGTCATTGATGAATTAGCAGATTTGATGGCGTCATATGGCAGAGAAGTAGAAGGAGCGATCGTACGTCTTGCACAGATGTCGCGTGCCGTAGGTATACACTTAATTGTCTCTACCCAGCGTCCTTCCGTTGAAGTTATTACCGGATTGATTAAAGCAAACATTACCTCACGAATTGCGCTGCAGGTAGCGAGTCAGATTGATTCGCGGACAATTCTTGATACTGCGGGTGCTGAGAAGTTGCTCGGTAACGGGGACATGCTCTTTATTTCTTCGGAGTCATCAAAACCGATTCGTATCCAGGGAGCATACATCACCGATGATGAGGTGCGGGATGTAGTTGCTTTTATTGTAAAACACAACGAAGCACAAGACTCTGATGATGTAAATCTTGAGAAGCAGGAACGTGGTAATCTACCGACCATTATGTTTGAGGACTATGATGATAATGGAGACGAGTTGTATGATGATGCACTTGAGGTAGTTCGCAAAGCGCGGAAAGCATCGGCGTCGTTGTTGCAGCGGAGACTGCGTGTCGGATATGCACGTGCAGCGCGCCTGTTAGATATTATGGAAGAACGCGGCATGGTAGGACCTGCTGATGGCGCTAAGCCACGAGAGGTATACATAGTAGAAGACGAAAATGAGGCAGCATAACCTTCGTTGAGAGATATATACGGACAGAGTACAATGAGATGGCATGATGGAAGTAACCCAACCAACATTTTCAGCTTTATTAATAGAAAGGCTTCACGCAAAAGACTGGAGCGCTGAAGAATTGGCAAAACGCACCGGCGTATCGGATCGATTCATTAACTTATTACTTGAAGAACGCATAGAGGATATGCCATCGTTGCCGTATCTACGTGGGTATATACTTAAAATTACCGACGTGCTTGACCTTGATAATGAAAAAATATGGCAGACATATTTTGAGAACAATGAACGCTTGCGAAGTTCTGGTAAGTATGATGAGCTGCCGAAAAATCGTTTTGCGCTGAGTCGTATAAATAAAAAAGTGGTACTGGGAGTGATCACTATCTTAATTGTTTTGCTGTATTTATTTATACGCGTTTTTCTTGCCTTCAATCTTTCACATGCGCTGTCTATACCGGACCTTGAAGAAAATCGCGTTGTTGTGTATGACCCATCATTTATATTGCGTGGTACTATTGAATCAAATTATAAATTAATTCTTAATAATGAACCGGTATATCCTGATATTGATGGTGTATTTGAGCAGATGCTTGAGCTGCAACCTGGTTTTAATACATTTACATTTGAGATCAAAGGATTTTTAGGGCGTACTGATACGGTAGTAAAACAGTTGTTCTATGAGGTGTCGGAAGTAGTTGAACCGGCTCGTGCACTACCACTCGTAAGCACTACAACAGATAATGACTTCTAAAGAAGAAGAAACACAAAAACAAACGAAGGAAGAAAAGGCTGACGTACTTAATGAATTAATAGAAAAACTTCAGTCTCGTTTTGGTGACGGGTCAGTAATGAGGTTAGGCGACGCGCGACACATTAAGATAGAAGTAGTTTCTTCAGGTTCATTCTCGCTTGATATGGCGCTCGGTGTCGGGGGCTTGCCCAGAGGCCGTGTTGTTGAGATATATGGACCAGAATCAAGCGGGAAAACAACATTAGCACTGCACGTTATTGCAAGCGCACAGAAAAAGAATGGCCGCGCTGCCTTTATTGACGCGGAGCACGCTCTTGATCCTGAATATGCCAAACGTATCGGTGTGAAGATTAAAGACCTGATTATTTCACAACCTGACACCGGTGAGGAGGCACTGAATATACTGGAGGACCTCGTGCGCTCAAAGATTATTGATGTGGTGGTGATTGATTCGGTGGCGGCATTAACGCCACGGGCAGAAATTGAAGGTGAAATGGGTGATAGGCACATTGGGTTGCAGGCTCGCTTAATGTCTCAAGCACTGCGCAAGCTTACCGCAATCGCGGCACATTCTGGTACTGTTATTATTTTCATTAACCAACTTCGCATGAAAATCGGCGTGATGTACGGTAATCCGGAAACCACGCCGGGGGGACAGGCATTGAAGTTTTACTCGTCGGTACGACTTGATATTCGCCGTAAGGCACAGATCAAAAAAGAAGATGATGTTGTGGGTAATCGCGTGCGCGTGAAAGTTGTAAAAAACAAAGTAGCAGCGCCGTTCAAGATAGCAGAGTTTGATATTTTGTACGGAGAGGGTATTTCGTATGAAGGCGATGTACTGAACACGGCAGTTCGGCACGGCGTTGTCACGCGGGCGGGTGCCAGCTACTCGCTTGGCGAGAAAAAACTTGGTGTTGGGTTTGATACCGTACGTAAGGTGCTTCAAGAAGATAAAAAACTTCTTGAGAGTATTAAAAAAGCGACCACAAAGGCCTTTGAGGAAATGATGAAATAGTCAATGCGTACTATAGGACGGATAGCATTTTCTATTATCTCAAATGCGGTTGCATTCCTTGCAACTGATTATCTACTGGCTGGTTTCGTGTTTGAGGGAACATTTTTAGATCTTTTAGGAGTAGCGTTTATTTTTACTCTGATACACGTATTTGTACGGCCGGTGCTTAAACTTTTACTGGGTCCGCTCATTGTACTTACTTTCGGACTCTTTATTATTGTGATTAACGCACTCACGCTTTATTTCCTTGACATTGTAAGTACTGCGCTTACAATACAGGGGTACTTACCTCTTCTTATAGCAACGTTGATTATTGGAATCGTGAATACAACGATACATCTCTCAGCAAAAATTGCTCACCGATAGATTGCTCGGTGTAGAAAACGTATGATTGTAACATTACAAGTTATCGTTTCAATTATTTTAATTGTGTTGATTTTAATACAAGAACGCTCAAGCGGACTCTCTAGTGTATTGGGCGGTTCTTCCGGCACACCGTATCAATCGCGTCGAGGATTGGAGAAGATGATACTGTGGGGCACTGTTGTGGCGGTAATCTTATTCATTGTGCTCGCAGTTGTAAATTTGTTGTTCTAATTTTTTAAGGAATGGGTATACTTTCGTCAATCTTGTATGCGTTGACGCGCAAAGAACGTATTGCGCTTGTTCTCGCGTTGGTATTGTTTGCTGTCGCGTCGGTTACTAAAGCTGTTGTGGTTGTACAGGAACGCAGCATATTTGTTCCGGTATCCGGCGGTATGTATCGTGAAGGAGTTGTTGGTCAACCGCAGGTAATCAATCCCGTGCTATCGGGTAACCAGACAGACCAAGAATTGAGCGCATTGCTATACGGTCGGTTGGGAGTATTAGCGGATCGCATTGAAATTTCAGAAGACGAACGTACATATACGATAACTCTCAAACAAGACCTGGTTTGGGATGATGGTGAACTGCTTACGAGTGACGATGTTGTGTTTACGGTGAAAACAATTCAAGACCCTGAGGTACGCTCTTCGTTGTATAAAAATTGGCAGGGCGTTATTGTAGAACGTATCAGCGCATTACAGATAAAGTTTACACTCCCATCTCCTTTTGTCTTTTTCAATGACACCGTTGCCAATCTTTCTATTATTCCAAAACATGTATTCAGTACAATTCCTGCATCCAACATACGACTCTCCTCGTATAATCTGGAGCCTATTGGCAGCGGACCATATTCGTTTCGTAGTTTTTCTAAACGGCGTGATGGGTTTATCACCGAATATCGACTTGTCGCTAATGAAGATTACGTAGGTGATACGCCATACATTGAAGAATTTTATTTCCGGTTTTATGAAGACGACGAAGCACTCATGGGCGCATTTCGCACACGCGACATAGATGGTTTTGGTATACTGAGCTTACCGAACGAAGGTATACGTGAATTACCGAACGCTCAGATTATCCAAATACCTATGACGCGATACTATGCAGTTTTCTTTAACCCGAAAGCGACTTCAATGTTAAAAAATGAGACATTTCGGGAGGCACTCTCACTTGCGATTGATAAAGACGCATTAGTGAATGACGTATTGCGTAATGAGGGAAACCCAATAGATGGACCATTCTATGCAGATATTGGCCCCGTATATGAAGGATTTGATCCAGAGCGCGCAGCTGATCTTATTACCGAAGCAAAAGAGGACTCAGACACAAAAACACTGGTAATTAAGCTCATGATGCCAGACGTTCCGTTCATAAAGGATGTCGCTGAGTTTATTAAAAACGAATGGAAGGAAGCTGGCGTTGACGAGGTTACTACAATATCTCTCAATAACGAAGATTTTTTCAGCGTGGTGCTGCGCGAACGGAATTACGAAGCAGTATTATTTGGAAACGTGCTTGAGCATAACCTTGACTTATTTCCCTTTTGGCATTCATCGGAACGTTTTTATCCAGGACTTAATCTTTCCTTTTATGCGGACGATGCAGTAGACATTGCTCTTGAAGACATACGGCAGAACGGGAACGTAACGGATCGTAGAGAGGAATTTATACGCGCAGCTATGCGTATACAGAAAAATACTCCTGCAGCATTTTTATTTTCTCTCCCCTATACGTACGTGCACGGAAGCCGTTTGTATGGAGTGTCGTTTGACAGCTTTATTACCGTACCGAGCGAGCGATTTAGAAATGTTACATCATGGTACGTAACGCGAGCGCGAGTCTTGAATAACCAACCGATAGTAGAACCTAAGCCTTCACAATAATACGATGGGCAGGTGGCGGAATAGGTAGACGCGCTAGCTTCAGGAGCTAGTGACTGAAAGGTCATGAGGGTTCGAGTCCCTCTCTGCCCACATACAATCAAGGTCTTACATTTAACATAAGTAATACAAAATAAAATATGTCAGATAGAACAAGCACTAATCGGTCACATGCTAAGCGCGTGACACACACTACTACAAAACGTCGAACAGCTGTCTCAAAACCACAGCCAAAAAAAGAAGCGCCTACGGGTGATATGGTAAGGCTCGTACCGCTCGGTGGACTGGAGGAGATCGGTCGCAATATGATGTTCCTTGAGTACAAGGACGAGATCATCATTATTGATATTGGTATACAGTTTCCGGAAGAACATACTCCCGGTATCGATTTCATCATTCCAAATGTTTCGTATCTTGAGCTTAAGAAGCGAAACATTAAGGCAATTCTTATCACGCATGGTCACTATGACCATATTGGAGCTATTCCATACCTAATGGAAAAACTTGGTAATCCGCCGATATACGCACCGGAGCTCACGAAGGAAATTATTAAGAAACGACAGGCAGAATTTCCGAATTCCCCTAAACCTATATTTAACATTGTAAAACCGGGTGATGAGTGCAAGCTCTCAGAATACTTCTCGGTGAAGTTCTTTGAGGTTGAGCACAACATTCCTGACAGTGTTGGGTTGCTTATTGACACGCCAATTGGGAAGGTGGTGAATCCGGGTGACTTTAAGATGAATTATGATAAGCATGGAAACTTGCGGCATACTGAAGTGTGGGAACGATTGGGAAAAGAAGATATTCACACATTTATGCTTGATAGCACGAACGCAGCCGTTGAAGGGCGTTCGGTGTCGGAGGAGGTAGTGGAAGAAGAACTCACTAAAATTTTTAAGCGCGCGAAGGGGCGGGTTATTGTCGGTACATTTGCATCGTTGCTTGATAGGATTGCTGAAATCATTAAGATAGCCGAAAAACTGGGGCGTGTCGTAGCCATTAGTGGTTACTCGATGAAATCAAACGTTGAAATTGCCAAGCGTCTCGGCGTTATTAAGACGAAAAAGGGCACACTCATTCCGCTTGAGGACATCAAAAAGTATGATGATAACAAGCTCTTGATAATGTGCACCGGTGCACAAGGAGAAAAGAATGCGAGCTTGATGCGTATTGCACTCGGAGATCATCGGCATATTACCTTGCGCGAGGGAGATGAGGTTGTATTTTCTTCTTCAGTTATTCCCGGCAATGAACGGAGTGTACAAACGTTAAAAGACAATATTTCTCGGCAGGGGGCGATTATTTATGACTATAAAATGCTTGATATACACTCCTCGGGGCACCCGCCGCAGGATGACATTAAGGCTGCACTTAAATTTGTGAAGCCAAGATACTTCGTTCCTATTCATGGTTATTACTTTATGCGGTGGCAGAGCGCTCAATTAGCACAAGAAGTTATTGGTATGAAGCCGGAGCATACAATTTTGGCCGATAACGGAAGTGTGATAGAGATGCGTAAGGATTCGATAACGCTCACAAAAGAAAAAATCCCATCTTCATATGTGTTTGTTGATGGATTAGGTGTCGGCGATGTCGGTGAGGTGGTGTTGCGTGATCGTCGTGCACTGTCCGAAGAAGGTATGGTAGTTATCATTGCTGTACTGAGCAAGCACAACGGGCGTATTCTCAAAAATCCCGACATTATCTCACGCGGCTTTATTTACCTTCGCGATAATAAAGAATTACTGAATGAGATTCGCAAGCGGATCAGGGGTATTGTCGGACGCATACCGAATCGGCAATCACTTGATGTGGATTATGTGAAGACGATTATCCGCGATCAGATCGGAGAGTTTCTTTTTCGGAAGACACGCCGTCGACCGATGATATTGCCGGTTATTATAGAAGTATAAGATTAATTTCTAATTTGTAACTAAATTCATTTCGCTATTTAATTGTGAGTTTGTATAATGAATTTAGATAAACATGGTAAAATCAGTTCTTATTTCGGGCATACAGCCGACGGGACGGCTGCATATAGGCAACTATCTGGGAGCACTTAGGAACTTTGTGAAACTTCAGAACTCTGATAAGTATCAATGTTATTTTTTCGTTGCGGACTACCACTCACTCACCTCACTCACTATTCCGTTTGATCTGAAGCAAAAACAGAAAGAGGTTATAGATACAATACGAGCGTATCTGGCAGCGGGGCTTGATCCAAAAAAATCAACACTATTTTTACAATCAGCAGTCTCGGCACATACCGAACTGGCATGGATTCTGATGAGTACTATTACTCCAGTAGGTGAACTGCGTCGCATGACACAGTTTAAAGAAAAATCAGGATTTGCTCGGCGTTCTGTAAATCTGAGGAAGAATATGACCAAGTATCCAGTTATTGATTATGCAGCGCTAGAGGCAACTAACGTAGGACTACTCACTTACCCAGTTTTAATGGCCGCCGACATACTTCTATACGATACAAAATTTGTACCCGTGGGACATGATCAACTGCAGCATCTGGAACTAACACGAGAGCTTGCACGAAGGTTTAATAAAAGATTTGGCAAAATATTTATAGAACCAAAACCATTGCTGACCGAGACGCCGCGACTCATGAGCTTGAATGATCCCGCGCGCAAGATGTCAAAATCACACCCCGCAGGGTGCCTGTTTTTGGATGATAAACCCGCAGATATTAGGAAAAAAATACAGCGTGCGGTAACCGATTCCAAAAATAAGGTGCAGTACGATAAAAAAGAAGCAAATCCCGCCGTGAGCAATCTGATGCGAATATATAAGGAACTCACAAACAAGAGCATACGTGAAATTGAGCAAGAGTTTTCCGGCAAGGGGTATGCTGAGTTTAAAAAAGCACTTGCCGATGTTGTTGTTGATGCGCTTAAGGTATTTCGTGAAAAAAAACGTACCAATGAATCATTAATGAAAGTTCTCAAGAGGGGTAATGTAAAAGCAGTCTCTGTTGCTACAAAGAAACTCACCGCGGTTAAAAAACGTATTGGCCTCATATAAATATATTTGTGTGTAGAAACAAGAAAACACCCCGACATAGTGTCGGGGTGTGTTGTTATTCTGCGATAACCGCAGAAGATTTTATGCGTGCGCACGATCATTGATGACGTGCTTTGTGCGTCCGTTCCTGTGAAGCACATTGTGTTGATGCAGCACGTTTTCCACGTCGTCCTGAATATATATATGTCGGGGCTGATTGTGAAGATCGCGCAGAAATCCACCCAGATGAGTATTTTTGTTCAACGCTTCAATTGGCGCCCGGCCTTCGTTTCTGGACCTCATGAGGAACAATGGAGCACCACATAGTGGAACAGCGACGAATTCATTGCGGTTTTCATTACGTACGATACCAACTGTTCCAGACATAACGGGAGATCCGGTCTGTCGTGTTTTAATGAACGGCCACAATGATTCAGGAACACCATTCAGCGGTTTTGGGTTTACAGCACGTTTTCCTTGTGGAAGCGCAATCAAGCGTCGTACGCCCATGAACTTACCACCGTTTTTGTGACAATCACACAGCATCGTCGCGTCTTCTTTAATAAGTGCGACGACTTCTTTCAGTGTGGTTTGTTTACCGAGCGGAGAAGCAAGGTAGACAAACTCCTGCCACCTCTGCCACCTACACAGCATCGTCACATCTTCTTGGACAAGTGCAGTAATTTCTTCTATCGCGAGTTGCTTACCAAGTGAGGAGGCGAGATAGACGAGTTCCTGCCACCGTACAAAGTAACGTAAAGGTGGTCGGTTCTTTCCACGAGCAGTAAGGTATCTCCATGCTTCTCCTGTGAGCGGGTACAGAGTAAAGTCTAGTATTTCAGCCATGATAGATCCTCTCAGGTTATTGTAATGAGCTTTTTACACCATAACACATTTTCTATATTTGTCAATAAAACACCGCCGTTGGTGCGGCGGTGATATACATAACGATTGAAACTATTTATGTCAGTGACAGCAATATACGTCGCTCGTCGGGTTTAATTTCTTTAATGATGAATGTTCGTTTTTCTCCGATTGATAACTGTTTTTTAAGCTCTTCAACGCTACCAAAATCAGTAACGTGAACCTGTCCCTGAAATATCTCATCTAAGTTAATAATGGCGCCAACAGGATTAATATTATATACTGTTCCTTCAACTTGTTTGCCTTCTTGGTATGTATCCATTACGCTCTCCCATGGATTCGGCTTGAGTGCTTTAAGTGAAAGTGAGACCTTACCCTCTTTAATATCAATAATTTTTGCTTGTACAATATCATCAATGGTAACCACCTCCTTAGGGTTTTCGATGGTTCGGTAATCAAGCTCGGAGACATGAATTAACCCCTCTATATTTGGGTTGTCGACGAACTTTATAAAAACACCAAAATCAGCAACACCGGACACGATGCCTTTGACAGTCTGCCCCACTTCATACTCCTTTATGAGTTCACGTATATCAAGCTCCAGTGCGGCGCGCTCGGAAATAATAAGTTTATTAATATGTGAATTCATGTCCAGAATTTTTACGCGCAGCTCTTGGCCGATAAGCTTATTGAGCTCTTCCTCAATCTTTTGTTTGTCATTATCTTCTACGTCGGGATAGTGTTCTGATGATAGTTGTGATGCGGGAAGAAATGCTTTAATACCCTTCACTTCAGCAACGAGCCCTCCTTTGTTAGCGGTAGTCGGTGTGACAGTGAATAACTCCTCTTTTCCCTGGAGTTCCTCAAGTTCGAGCCAACTCTTTTGGCGCTCAGCATCAGAGAGAGAAAGCTCTACAAATCCTTCATGATTATCAACCTCAAGTACCTTCGCTTGTATGGTATCGCCAACTTGAGCATTCTTAATAGTATCTCGAGAGTTCATGAGTTCACCCCGATATACAATACCGGTACCAAATTTTCCGAGATCAACCACAACCTCACGCGGGCTTTTTTCAATAATAATACCCTCTACCAGATCACCAAGTTTGATGAACGTTACGAGGTCAGGATTCGCTTTAATAAACTGTATAAATAGGCTGTCGTGCTTAATTATTCTCATGATTATTTCCAGTACATGCAAAGTATATACTCATTACATTTTACTCCTCACTCGCGATACACAACCCTTAGAAAGGGCGAATAGTGTACCACAGCGTAGCATAAAAACGTATTGAAAATCAAGAACGTGCGACGTACAATGGCTACTAAAATTTGACCCCCGTTAGATTTTATCTAACGGGATGCTCGATAGTGTTACTAAATTATTTGCTCCTCGCCGTTACTCGGATTATAATTTAGATACTATCGGCACATGATTATTACACGTCACGACAGCGGTTATTTCAAGGTGCAGTCCGGATCGACGACAATACTGATTGACCCAACGAACCAACGTTCCTTTCGAGGAGCGCGTATTGTTATTAATACTGAGCGTCCAACCAAAGTAGAGTCTCCAAAAGATGACGATACATTGTTTTGGATTGACCATCAGGGCGAGTATGAGATAGATGGTATTGTGGTTCGTGGGTGGTATGCGGAAAAGGGAGCAGAAGGAGAGCGTACCGTGTACACCATTGTATTTGAGGGGATACGTATTGGCATTATTGGTCCCGTTACAAAGCTTAAGCCCGAGTTTGTTGAACACCTGCGTGCGGTTGATGTGGTTATGGTGCCGGTGGGCGGCAAGCCGTTACTGTCACCGAAGGATATAGCCGGTTTTGTGCGACAGATAGAACCGGCGATTATTATTGCATCACGGTACAAAGACGCGAAACCATTCTTGAAAGAGTTCGGTGAAGATACTTGTAAAGAAGAAGAAAAGATAGTGATCAAGAAGAAAGATGTTGAGCAAGGTACGATGAAATTGATGTGCTTAAAGGTAACGTAAGAACTTGGTATGCAGGTACGTAAGCACGTGCAACGGGGAGTGCTGGGTGTAGAACGGTACATACGTCGTCTACAAAAATATGATAATGCAGCGAAACGACGATGGTTGATTGGCGCAGTCACGATAACTATGGTATGTATTATCGTGTTGTGGGTAGTTTATTTGGATGTAACGCTTCCATCGGTCATCACTGAGGTTCCGGAAGAAATACGTGCGCCGGAAACTGGAGATGATGGAGTGATGGCTACTTTTATGAGAGGATTAGGTGTGGTAACACAACGCATACAAAATGGCATCGTGAGCAGTATAGAACAGTTTTGGAAAGCTATTGGATATGTACGTGAAATGGTTTCGGGAGGTAGAGAGTTTTCCATAGAACGTGAATAAGTAACCATGGCAATAAAAAAACAACCAACTGAAGAACGCGGAGAAGAGAGAAAAGAGCGCATTGAAACGCGCGCTATTGTTGACGAAATGCGTGAGTCATATCTTGACTATGCTATGTCAGTTATCGTGTCACGCGCTTTGCCGGACGTACGGGATGGTCTCAAGCCGGTACAGCGAAGGATTTTGTGGGCAATGTGGAGTGATGGACTAACACACAGCGCTCGTTTTCGTAAATCGGCAAATGTGGTAGGTGTAGTGTTAGGACGATACCATCCGCATGGAGATTCGTCTGTGTACGAGGCGCTCGCACGTATGGCACAGGATTTTTCACTGCGGTATCCGCTCATAAAAGGTCAGGGGAACTGGGGTTCTATTGACGGTGACTCGCCGGCGGCCATGCGATATACTGAGTGTCGGCTTACTAAAATTGCTGAAGAGTTATTAATAGATATTGAGAAAGAAACCGTTGATTGGCGTCCTAACTATGACGATACGCGTACCGAGCCAATCTGTCTTCCCGGAAAGATTCCCGGACTGCTCCTAAACGGTACAATGGGAATTGCGGTCGGCATGGCCACGAATATGCCGCCGCATAATCTCACAGAGGTGGTTGATGCAATAATGCATGTTATCGACAATCCGGATGCGAGTATTCGTGACGTGATGAAGTATATACTCGGTCCGGACTTTCCGACCGGGGGCGTGATGTATGGGAGAGAAAATATAGAAAAGGCGTATGCGACAGGACGTGGATCAGTTACTGTGCGTGCGGTTGCAGAAGTCGAACAGCGCTCTGAAGGTGGTTACCAGATCGTTGTGCGTGAAATTCCCTATCAGGTTGTAAAGGCAAGGTTGCTGGAGAAGATTGCACTACTGGTGCAGAATAAAAAATTGGAAGGTGTACGAGATGTTCGAGATGAATCTGATCGTGACGGATTGCGGGTAGTCATCGAGCTGAAACAAGATATGAATCCCCAGCGCGTACTGAACTTCTTGTTCCAGCACACCGAATTACAGAAGAACTTTAATTTCAATATGGTGACGCTCATTGATGGGCTGCAACCTCAAGTTGTCTCACTATTGGATATTTTACAGGCGCACATTGAACACCGTAAAAAAGTTATTCGTCGCAGAACAGAGTTCAATCTCACGAAAGCTGAAGAGCGTGCTCATATCCTTGAAGGACTATCGAAAGCAATCAAGGTTATCGACAAGGTGATTGCCACGATTAAAAAATCAGAGGATAAGCACGACGCGCATAAAAATCTGGTTAAGCAGTTTAAGCTTTCAGCTCGACAAACAGATGCTATTCTTGAGATGCGTTTGCAGATGTTGGCGGCATTGGAAAGTAAGCAAATAGAGAATGAACTGAAAGAGAAGAAGAAAATCATTGCCGAACTTAGAGGCATCCTGAAGGACCCAAAGAAGATTTTAGAAATTATGAGGCAGGAGCTTCAGGAACTTAAAAAATCGTATGGTGATGAACGCCGTACCAAGATTAGCGTTGAGGAAACAAAAGAGTTTAAGCAGGAAGACTTTGTTCTGGAGCAGGAGGTGGTTATTCTCTTAACGCATGATGGATATGTTAAGCGCATACCGCCAGATATATTTCGTGCACAAGGCAGGGGTGGACGAGGCACGAAGGGACTTAATCTTCGTGAAGAGGATAAGATGGAGCACCTTGTTGCTGCGAGCACGCATGATAACTTACTATTCTTCACGAACAATGGAAAGGTATTTCAGACCCGCGCGTATGAAGTACCAAAGGCGACACGGACCGCAAAAGGGAAGCTTATCCACTCATTTCTTGGGCTCTCTGATAAGGAGCTGGTAACCGCTCTCTTAAGGTATCCTGAAAAGAAAAATGAGAAAGATGTATATCTGGTTATGGCAACCGAGCAGGGAGTGATAAAAAAAGTTGCATTGGAAGATTTTCAGAACGTGCGCCGCAACGGCATTATTGCAATCTCACTTAAGCC
The DNA here is from genome assembly GCA_011050075.1 of Candidatus Jorgensenbacteria bacterium. Lineage (GTDB taxonomy): Bacteria > Patescibacteriota > Minisyncoccia > UBA6257 > GWB1-50-10 > DRGK01. The sequence continues at coordinate 4,530 of DRGK01000015.1, read as the reverse complement.
TGATGATAGGCTTCGGTGGGTACGATTCGCGTCGAGTGGCGACGAAGTATTATTAGTTACGCGCAAAGGCCAAGCAATTAGGTTTAAAGAGGGGGATATTCGTGCAATGGGACGTTCCGCAACGGGTGTGCGTGGTATTACGCTGAAAAAAGACGATCAGGTGACCAGTCTTGATATAATAGAAAAGGACGATCAGAAAGGAATGAGCATATTGGTCATAACAGAAAAAGGGTATGGTAAGCAAACCACCCTTGATAAATACAAGGTACAGCGTCGTGGCGGTAGCGGTATTAAGACTGCTGCAGTAACCAACAAAACGGGCGGTGTGGTAGCTGCGCGTCTCGTGAGTAAGAAAATATCCGAAGTACTCGCTTTTTCTGCGAACGGGCATATTATCAAAACAGAACTGAAAAGTATTCGTGTTGCCGGTAGAGCGACACAGGGTGTGCGGGTTATGCGTTTAGGTGTTGGTGATAGTGTAGTTGGTATTATTTGTTTGTAAAATTTAGTCAATGAAACTTACTAAGACACAAATTATCATCATTGGTGTCCTCGGTGGCATCGTGGTTGTTGCACTACTGTTTGCGGTTGGGTTACTGTTAGGTGGTAAGGATTCGTCACCGTATGAAGTTAATGCATCACTTGAGATGTGGGGTGTGTTTGATGCAAGTACCGCATATCAAGGTGCGTTCACGCGGTTTAATGATATATATCCAAATGTAAGCATTACGTACCGCTCTTTTGATACGGTGGATGGATATGAAAACGCATTACTGGATGCACTTGCCGCTGGACAAGGTCCTGATATTTTCATGGTTCGCAATAATGACATTTCTCGAAAGGATAATAAGATTTTTCCGTTGCCTACCAGTAAGTATTCACTACTCAAGTTACGGAACGATTTTCCTCAGCTCGTTGAACATGATTTTGCAGCACGAGGTACCGTTCGCGCTTTACCGCTCTCTATTGATACACTTGCCTTAATATATAACCAAGCGTTATTGAATGAGGCGGCAATTGTATTTCCGCCTGACACGTGGGAGAAGCTCCAGAAAGCAATTCCTCAACTGGTAACGCGAGATGATGCCGGACAGCTTGCAATAACTGGAGTCGCACTCGGCGGCTCAGAGAATGTGCGCAATGCGAAAGATATTATCTCACTACTATTACTACAAGGAGGAGTGGAAATGACTAACGTCGAGTATAGTGCCGCAACGTTTGCAACACGACAAGCGGCTGATGTCCTGCGTTTTTACACGCAGTTCGCTGATAGCGGCACCAATGTATTTACTTGGCACGATCGTATGCCCGATTCACGCACCATGTTTAGTGATGGGAGGGTGGCAATGATAATTGACTATGCTTCTGCGATATCAGAAATACGTGCGCGCAACCCATTTATAAACATTGGCATTGCCCTCGTACCGCAGTTAGACGGAAGTGAAGCAGTAACGTACGGCCACTACTGGGGGTATACGGTATCGCGCCAGAGCACATACCTCACTGTTGCGGGGGATTTTATCTTGTCGCTGACTACAGATATTAAAAATACCACTTCGTATGTACAGACAACTGGCAAGCCACCCGCTCTTAAAACGGTGATTAACAGATACTTGAATGATCCGGACATCTCGGTTTTTACAAGGCAGGCATTAACTGCTCGTTCATGGCCTGAACCGGATCCCGAACAAGTAACCAATATTTTTGAAGATATGATTGATGCAGTGGTCAAGAATGGAATTCGGTACACAGATGCGCTTGGAACTGCAGAACGAGACATCACACGCTTGATGGGACGTCGATTTTAACGTACGGTGAAGTAATATATGTTACGAATACTTTCACTATTACTACTGCTCGGAGTTCTCGGAGGCTTTATGATGCCGCTTGCGGCCAACGCGCAGGTATTCTCTTCTATCTGGGAAGATGTAGACTGTAATAAGAGTCCGGCCCCGGGTGACGATATTGTGCCCTGCACGGAATGTGATGCGATAAAAGTGGCCTCAAATATTATGACGCTCCTGGTGCAGATTGCGCTGGTACTCGGCAGTATTATGATTGTGTATGGGGCGTTAATGATGGTGGTGAGCGCTGGAAATGTGAGTAGGTATGAGAATGCGAAGAAGACAATGACCGCTGCAATTATAGGCGTACTGATTGCGCTCATGTCATGGGTGATTATTAACACCGTTCTGCACGTTCTAACCGGCGATCCCAATTTCCCTTGGGCAGAAATTGAGTGTCGTTCTAATTTAAACTAAATATAGTAGGATAGTATTATGAAAACATTAATAAGCATCGGACTGATAGCACTGGTATTAATGGCGGCTGGAATGATGATAGTGCTTGCCGATGAGGATGAATTTGCAACAGCAGAAGGGACGACTAAACTCATTAATCCGCTCGGCACTGAGTCTACTATTGGGGGGGTTATAAAAAACGTTTTGGGTGGGCTGCAACTAATTGCTATACCGATAGTGGGAGTTATGATATTAGTAGGTGGATTTCAGATTATGTTTGCCGGCGGCGACCCGGAGAAATTCAAGAACGGAAAGAAAACCATTCTCTATACGGTTATAGGATATGCTATAATTCTGGTAGCAAGCGGGATTAGTTTCATTATTCAGGAAATTTTATCTGGTCCTGTACCTGTAGTTGAGTAAAAGGTCGATTTTGTTTTACTATGAAGACGATATGACCAAAATATTACTTTCATTTTTACTTATTGGTATAGTGATAGTGCCATTTATTGCTTCAGCGCAGTTTAATCCTGGAACTGTGCCTGATACAGTTGTTAGTGACGTAGCTGGTATTGGAGTCGTTATTAATCGAATTGGAGCATTTCTTCAAACTCTCCTCTTTGCTTTAGCGGGTATCTTTATTATTATTGCAGGATTCCAGTATCTAACTGCACAGGGAGATCCGGAAAAGACCAAATCGGCAAAGAATATGATTATGTATGCAATCATAGCGATAGTAATTGGACTAGTGGCGTTTGGTATCGAGGCAATAGTCAAGGCTATATTGCCAGGGGTAACAGCACCACCAGCACCATAAACACTATTAGGTAACTTTCCTAAGTAAAACCCCTTCTATTATAGAAGGGGTTTTTGTTGCGCGGCTTATTTAGCCGCTGGTTGTGATGGTAATGTCCTGAATGTACGCGCTGGAGATATTAAACCGCTCATACGCTTTCTTATTACCGAGCCATCCACGGTTACCTGATTCTCCGAACGAAGTGTCGGGGAAAATAGTAGTGTGGTGAATCGGCGACTTGATTCTTACATTGCTCATTGCGGGAGCATAGAATGTGCCGCTTGTGCCTGCCTGTAAAAATCTGATAGTGTACGTCCGGTTTGGTTTGAGCACCAACTCACTGAACTCGTCGTGACGATAGGAGTGCTGTCCGGAACTAGTGCTGTGATTAGTACGCGGCGTATTAATATTGACAACGTCGCGTTCTTTACGTTGCCGACTGAACAGAATGAGCACCCCGATACCAACCAAGATGAGAAACAGGATCAGTGATGACTTATTAGAAAGGAATTCATGGACTTGGTTTTTGTTGCCAGTCAACATATTAAGCCCCCTTTCCTAACAGTACGAGCGGTTTATGCTCCCCGCCCTCTACAACGTAGTTGGTCTGTTCTGCAACACCGCTAGCTGCTTCAGCAGATGTAAGTGCTCGCTGAGGAGAAACACCTGGTAGATCATCCAAGATTTCTCTTGCAGTTCTACGGACGGCAGTGCTTATTACCTTAGCGTTCCGATCACTTTCCATTGCCTTTTCGGTTGTCTCGGTAACTCCGAGTTCTTCAAGTGTGAACTCGAGAACATCAATACCGTACGCTTCCTCGTCTTTAGAGAAAACGTTGAGATTTTGATGTGCTCTCAAAACCTCGCCGATCGGACCGGAGAACTCTTTATAGAATTCAAGACGCCTATCTGCTGAAACTTCGTTAGAGTTTTCTGGCAGATATTCGTCAAGTTTCTCCAAGAGTCCTGGATAGTCTTTGTCGAAGTTGATAACGCTTTCTTCCTCGACTTTTTCCTCAAAAAACTCTCTTGGCCGCACATGGATAGGTCGTATGAGGCCGAGTACGGACCAGAGGTAGTACTCGACACCAACACTGTTTCCATGGAAGTCTTCCCATGAGCGCGTACGACCGAGTTTCCCAATAACACTCTCAACCTTGCTGCGCAGACCATCTGTGATTTCATTTTGGTCTACATCGATCATACGCGGTAGCAGGTTTTCACGGTTAAGAATATGAGGGTTCGTCTGGTACCTAATGAGTGCCTTAAGTTCCATTTTACGCTTATCTTTGCTGAAGAAGAAAAAGGTAATCCGCATTGTTTTGAGTTTCAATGAATGCAGATAACCATTCTTCGCAGAGTCGATAAACGGAAGCTTAAAGTTTAGGCCTTCTGGGCATACAAAGCTGACCCGTCCGCCGAAGCGGTTTAAAACCAGGGCGTATGCTGCTGGAACAGTGAACAGAGAGTTCAGTATAAGTACCACTATTACAG
>DRGK01000014.1 GCA_011050075.1 Candidatus Jorgensenbacteria bacterium | reverse complement strand
GCATAGGGAGGTGCCGCCACTGGGAGGAGTACCACTTGCGATAAAAGATAATATATTTATTGCCGGAGGTGTGGTTACTGCTGCCTCGAAAATATTGGAACACTATACAGCAAGTTATGATGCGACTGTTATTACAAAACTGAAAGAGCATGGGGCAGTGTTTTTAGGTAAGACAAATCTTGATGAGTTCGCGATGGGTGCTTCAACTGAAAACTCCGCATTTCAAGTAACGCGTAATCCACATGATACTGATTATGTTCCCGGTGGTTCATCGGGAGGATCTGCCGCGGCTGTCGCGGCAGATGAGGCACTGGCGGCACTCGGTTCAGATACCGGTGGTTCAGTGCGACAACCTGCCGCACTATGTGGAGTGGTGGGATTGCGGCCAACATACGGCGCAGTTTCCCGGCACGGACTTGCTGCGATGGCATCCAGCTTGGATCAGATTGGACCGATTACCAAAACGGTTGATGACGCGCGAATACTATTTGGCGCTATTTGTGGTGAAGATATATATGATGCAACGAGCACTAATAGTTCACTTGAAGCGTTTGATTTGGAACGCACGCGAAATATGACCGTAGGTATACCCGATGAGTACTTTGTAGAAGGACTTGATGAGCGTGTAGCACGGGGAATTGAAACAGTTCGGGAAAGCTTGGAACGTTCAGGTGTCTCGGTGCGGCGCATTAGTTTACCGCACACGAAGTACGCACTCGCGTGCTACTACATTATTGTCCCTGCAGAGGTAAGCACGAACCTCGCGCGCCTTGATGGTATTCGGTATGATAGGACGGTGAAGGAGCCTAAATCGCTCAATGATCTCTATGTGCGTGAGCGCGGTGGGCGATTTGGCACTGAAGTGAAGCGACGTATCTTGCTTGGTACCTTTGTGCTGTCTTCGGGATACTACGACGCGTACTATACACAAGCGCAGCGTGTACGGCGGCTCATTACGCAGGATTTTGAAGAAGCGTTTAAGGATGTAGATGTGATATTGACGCCAACTGCACCGACGCCTGCGTTTAAAATAGGTGAAAAGACGGACGATCCGCTCTCTATGTATCTATCCGATATATATACGGTACCATCCAGCTTGGCTGGTTTACCAGGCATATCAATTCCGGTACGTTCCGCATCAGAAGAAGAATTACCAATAGGCTTTCAGCTCATTGGAAAGCGATTCAGGGAAAGCGATATTTTTGATCTCGGCTCACTCTACGAACAGACCACTGTCTCGCAGTAGTGTTTCAGCTCTTTTCAGGTCTTCCGGCGTTGCAATAGGAAACCAAAACGTGGTGCGTACGGCAGTGATGGAGTGCTCTTGTGCCATCGCAGCGAGCGCATTGGACAGAAAGTACTCACCCTGTGGATGCTTTCTTGGTTTGTATGCAAAGATATCTGTATTGAATACGTAACCACTTGTCAGGGCAAGATTTGAGACGGGATGTTCCGGCTTTTCTTCAATTTCCTTTATTGTGCCATTCGGGTTAAGCGTTGCGATACCAAAATGCTGTGGTTCGTCTACTTCTGATACGGTTGCCGCACGTTTGTGCTTCAGAAGCTCTGTAATGGAATTCCTGTCGAGTAAGTCATCTGCGTAGAATACACAGAATCGTTCTCCATCCTTTAAAAGCGGTCTGCAGAGTTCAAGTGCTTGATACGGTCCCTCGAGTTTTTCTTGTGTTATGTACTGAACTGTTTTGCCTAAAAACAGTGAACCGCAGTGCTCACGTACTTTGTGTTCCAAGTACCCAACTACAATAATAAGTTCATTAAGTTCTTCCGGGAACTGTGAGACGAGATGATGGAGTAATGATTTTCCCAAAACGGGAAGCAACGGCTTCGGCGTACGTTCCGTCAGTGAGCGCATCCGAACGCCTTTTCCCGCCGCGAGAATAATAGCTTTCATGGTTAAATATTGCGGACCCGACCGGATTTGAACCGGCGATCTCCTCTGTGACAGAGAGGCGTGTTAACCAGGCTACACCACAGGTCCACGTGCGAATATTGTACTAACTTTGGTTTCAGTTTGCAATGCGCCTTATGGTCGTAATGGGGCCGCTGCGATCAATGACGTCCTGTAATATGTTAATCCGAACCTGTCCTTCTTCAATGATTGGTTGTTTCTGTACGCGTCGTGAAGATGCGTGTATGACTTCATTATTGCCGATGTAGATGACGGCGTGTCCGATACCCTCGGGAAATGTCTTGTTGTAATGACCACGCGTACCGTGCAGAAAAATGATATCACCCGGCTGCAGTGCATCGGTGTTCGGAACGGTTTTTGTAATAAACTCAGCTTGTTCGATGGTGCTACGTGGAAGTATGGTATCAGCATACGTTTTGAACAGGTACTGAACGAACAAGGAACAGTCAAAAAACCTAGGTGCTTCCTCCGGTTTTACACCGTATCTGTACGGTGTACCAATGAGATCTTTTGCAGCTTCAATAAGTTTTGTTTGTTGCTCGGCTGTCATAGCTTGTATTGAGTTGTGCCGACGGGAGGAATCGAACCTCCGACCTAAGCTTTATGAGGGCTTCGCTCTAACCACTGAGCTACGCCGGCAAGTATGTGTAGATGATTCCAGCAACCCATTCATCAACCCCTCTATTCTATAGAATAAATCACTACTTTTCAAAGCCCTAACAGTTAATGTTCCATAATATGTGTCTTGATTTTCGTATATTTTTCTTTGCTTGGTTTTAACAAACCGTGTTTTACGAAACTGTTCCTCTGGTATGCCGGTGCTGTTCTGCCAAAATATTCTTATTTCTTTTTCTCTGTATTGATGAGCCTTATTTATAAGCACTGAACATACTAATTGTTCCGGCGGTACGTCAAAGCACGTTTTTAGCCATGTAATCATAAACTTTATAATTTCTGGGTCGGAGTTCACAAAAGCAACCTTATTTTCTTTCTTAGATCCTTCCCCGAGATATAGTGCAAGCCCTGCAATGAGAAACGCATCCAAGGATATATATCGTAATCTTTTTAATCCTTCTTGTTTATACTCTTCAATTTTTGTAAGTCGCTTTTGTTTTTGAACAAGAGCGCCCTTCAGTTGACCCCTTCTAATACCGGACTCCTTATTTGCAAGTAATCGCCGTGTCTGCTCTTGAGTAAGTTCTATGTCTCGACACCATCTACTGATTGAGCTTTTTGCGGAAGGTATTTTTTTGGTAATCTCTCTAATACTCTTCCCTTGCTTTCTTAGACCCCGTGCGCGTAATCTGAGTTTTGATTTTGCCATATAGAAACCAAAGTTATTTGGTTATGTAACATTATATCATAGGTTTCACTTGTATGGGATAGTGAGACGTAGTAGTATGAATATGCGGGGTGGAGCAGTTTGGTAGCTCGCAAGGCTCAATTATGGGCTCTTCTGTCGGCAACGGCAGTTGGAATATCTGTCAAATTCGGGGAAAGCTAAATCTGAAAAGATATGCCAATCCCGAGCCAAGCCGTAGCACACAAAGCCTTATGTGTTCGGAAGGTGTAGAGACTAGACGGCAGACATCCCACTGGGATGAAGGGATAGTCCAGACCACAAATTCGCTTTTTGGCGGAGTAGTGAAAACTATAGTGGTATGCATAACCTTGAGGTCGCAGGTTCGAATCCTGCCCCCGCAACAAAGACCCGGACACTATTGTCCGGTTTTTTGTTTGTTAAAATGCGCCAGCTCTTATAAAATAAGAGCACGGCATGGATATTAAAGCATTACAAATAGAAGCGCGTTCGGCAGTAAAGAAAGCACAAAACACCAATGATTTGGAAGAGGTGCGTGTTGTATATCTTGGTAGAAAGAATGGGAAAGTTATAACTTTGCTTCGTTCGCTTAAGGACATGTCTCTTACAGAGCGGCGTCAGGTTGGTCCAAAAGCAAACACGCTTCGGCACGAATTAGAGGAATTAATTAAAAGACGTGGCAATGAATTGCAGGAGAAAAATGCGGCGATGAACGTAGACGTAACCCGTCCCGGTGATAAAGTACGCGTTGGACACCTGCATCCATTGACGCAGATTGAGCGTGAAGTACGTGATATTTTTACCTCACTTAATTTCTCTGTTCTGGAGGGACCGGAGATAGAGAGTGATTACTATAATTTTGACGCGCTCAATATCCCACCAAACCATCCGGCACGGGATATGTGGGATACATTTTGGCTAAAACAGCCTAGCATAAAAAAAGACAAGTCACTCCTGCGTACACATACTTCGCCAATGCAGATACGGTACATGGAGACACATAAGCCGCCGTTCCAGATTATTGTGCCGGGGCGCGTGTTTCGATACGAAGCAACCGATGCTCATCATGAAGTAAACTTTTATCAGGTTGAAGGTCTTATGGTAGGCGAGCACGTTACGCTTGCCAATTTTAAGTATATTGTGGAAACGTTTCTTCAGCAGCTGTTTGATGGTGATGTGCAATTTCGGTTTCGACCGAGTTATTTTCCGTTTGTAGAGCCGGGGATTGAGGTTGATATTAAATTACCCAAAGAGCATCATCGTCAAGGTGGTACGTGGCTTGAGGTAATGGGTGCAGGGATGGTGCACCGCAATATATTTAATGCAGTGAGGTATGATCCACGTGAAGTGCAGGGATTTGCATTCGGCATGGGACTGGACCGGTTGGCAATGATTAAGTACAACATTCCAGACATTCGCTTGTTTTACTCTGGTGACCTGCGATTTGTACGACAGTTTTAAGCATATATGAAGTTTTCTTACACGTTACTAAAACAGTATCTACCAGAGCTTAAGAATAAGCAGCAGCTTATTGATGCACTGAATATGCACGCATTTGAAACTGAGGATGCGGACGGTAAAACCATTGATGTATTTTTGCCGCCGAACAGGTACTCAGACGCTGCATCACATATCGGTATCGCCCGCGAGATTGCAGCGATATTGAAGCATCGCCGTACTAATATCCCGAATATTTCGTATCGATTGACTAAGCAACGCATTCCTCAAGCGTTCAAAGTATTGGTGGAAGACAAAAAACTTTGTCCTCGTTATTGTGCACAGTTGTTTGAGAACGTACGGGTGAAACAGTCGCCGGTGTGGATGCAGAAAATACTAAAGGAGAACGGTCTCCGTTCGGTGAATAATGTGGTGGACGTGATAAACTACGTAATGCTTGAGACTGGACAGCCGCTGCACGCATTTGATGCAGACAAGCTTACCGATTCGCGAATTGTGGTGCGTTCTGCCGAGCGCCGCGAGAAAATTACTTCTATTGAGGGGATTGAGTATGTACTTACGCCTGAGACATTGATAATAGCAGATGGCAAACAACCTATAGCTATTGCAGGCATAAAGGGTGGCACGGATACAGAGGTTACGAAAAACACGAAACGTATCCTCGTTGAGGCTGCGAACTTTGATGGTGTGTCTATTTATAAAACAGCGAAGCGTCTGCATTTAGATACTGACGCTTCTCAGAGATTCTCACATAATATGCATCCAGAACTTGCGCGTATTGGCCTGGCGCGCGCGGCCGTAGTGCTGCAAGACGTAGTCGGCGCGCATCCGAGCGAGTTATATGATACCGCACCGAAGAAGTCGGTAATGCGGACATTTTCCTTTGATATTAATTGGTTTAATTCGTTTATTGGAACAAACATGCGCGCACGTGATGCATATGCATCACTGCGTCGTCTCGGGTTTGGTGTGAATGGCAACAAGATTTCAATACCGCTCTTGCGACAGGATATTGAAACACAGGAAGATCTCGCTGAAGAAATAGCGCGCCTCTCGGGGTATAACGAACTTGTTTCACAGCCGCCAATTGTGCACCTTTCTCCGCCGGAACATGATAATTGGTTTCCTTTTCGTCGTATGGTTCGTGATATACTTTCTGGTCTTGGATTTGATGAAGTATATAACACTTCATTTGTGGGAAGTGGTGATACGTCGTTGGTTGAATTGGCTAACCCTATATCTGAAGAAAAACGATATTTGCGTGGAAACCTAGCTTATTCTTTATTAGAAAATATTAGAGAGAATCTTAAGTATTATGATGAGGTACGGTTATTTGAAGTGGGACATGTGTTTTCAAAGAAGGAAGAATACCGAATGCTCGGTATTGCTATTGGTACTACCCAGAATGATTACTTTTTTGAGTTGAAGGGAGTAGTAACAAGTCTTTTACAAGGTCTTGGATTAACCGACTTTGACTTTATGGTACAGGAAGACGATGGCGCAGCTGTGACAGTGCGTGTTGATGGTAAGCATATCGGAGAACTACGGCGTCTGGATGACAGACGAAGTATTGTTGAGCTGCATATGGATGTGCTTCGTGAAGTGGTTTCTGGAGAGTTATCGTATGAACCATTTCCTAAGTACCCGGCAGTTATGCGTGATATTTCTTTTCTCGTACCGCCCCAAGCACGCATTGGCGACATAGTACAAGCGATGCAATTAGTGAATGAGCATCTCATTCAGGATATTGATCTCGTTGATGAATATACCGGTGCAGATGCGGACCGTCAGAGTATTACAGTTCGTATTCGATTTCGTGCTGATGATCACACACTGAATACCGCTGAGGTGGATGTAGAGATGGAACGTGTTGTAGTATTGCTTCAGAATTCTTTTGGCGCGGAGATTCGGTAAGCAGAGGTAATAGCTACTCACCATGTACTCGTTGTGTGAAGCGCTCTAAGCGCTTTTTTAGTTTGGGATATATAGTGAGTGTCCTGTCTTTATGAACAATTGCCTGTGCAGCATTGCGTGCGTCTTTGATAAATTCTGGATTTTGGAGTGCCTGCATTGCGATATCAGGCATACCCGTTTGGCTACTGCCGAGAAATTCACCAGGTCCGCGCAGTTTGAGGTCTTCTTCAGCAAGCTCAAAACCGTTTTTAGCACGTGCAACAGAAGCGAGTCGAGTATGCGTTGCGGGCGTGTGTGAGTCCGTAAATAGTAGGCAGTATGATTTATGCTCGCCGCGTCCGACACGACCCCGGAACTGATATAGCTGTGCCAGGCCGAAGCGTTCCGCTCCCTCGATCATCATAATGGTTGCGTTAGGCACATCAATTCCGACTTCAATAACTGAGGTGGAAACCAAGATATCAATATTTCCCTGAGTAAATTGCTTCATAATTTCATTTTTTTCTTCCGCGCTTAATTTTCCGTGGAGCATGCCGATACGCAGGTCAGGGAAAATAGTTCTGGAAAGTTTTTCATGCTCCTCTTCAACATTTCGCACTTCAAGCCATGTCCGCTTACGGGCATCTAATATGTCTGCATCACTGTGTTCTGATGCAGTGATGCGCGGGCAGACAACAAATACCTGTCGTCCATCTCGCACCTGTTGTTTGATAAATATATATGCCGCTTGCCGCTTATTCGGGTCAACTACTTTAGTGGTGACCGGCTTATGGTTTTTCGGCAGTTCGGTAATGAGTGAGATATCAAGATCACCGAATATGGTTAGTGAGAGCGTGCGGGGGATTGGTGTCGCACTCATAGAGAGGAAGTGCGGCGTTGTACTGCCTGATTTCGTAAGTGCTGCGCGCTGATTAACACCAAATCGGTGCTGCTCATCAATGATAATGAGCCCAAGATTTGAAAAGGTAATATTTTTTTGAATAAGTGCGTGTGTACCAATAATGATTTTGAGTGTACCGTTCTCTATAGCGTCGGTGAGTTCTTTCTTTGTGGTATTGGTGGTGGAGTTTTCTCCATAGTATATGCGCGCATCAGTATGTGTGAGCAGTCCAATACCACCCTCAAAATATGAAAAGAACTTGAGAAGTGTTTTATAGTGCTGCTGCGCAAGGATGCTCGTGGGTACCATAAATGTTATTTGGTAACCGTGCGTAGCGGAAGCAATAGCTGCCAATGCGGCGACGATTGTCTTACCTGACCCAACGTCGCCTTGTAGAAATCGATTCATGGGCTGGGAGCGTCCGATGTCGCGTGTGATATCGTTCAACGCTTCCTGCTGTGATGCAGTGAGGTTGAACGGAAGGCGTGCGGTGAGGTTGTGTATATCCGATGCGGTGACAGAGATAATAGGTGATTGCTGTGAAGCCAGTTGCATTCGTTGTAATAAATTGTGCAACTGAAGTAAAAATAATTCTTCAAACGCAAAACGTTTTCTCGCTGCAGTAATATCCTTTTGGGTTTTTGGGAAGTGGATGCGATGGAGTGCAGTATTGAGGTCCGGTAACGACGCAGCCTCAAGTACGGTTTCCGGCAGTGTTTCAGCGACCGGTGGCAGAGTGTCAAAAATAATTTGTATGAGGTACCGTATACCCTTTGATGTGAGTCCCTTAGTTTCAGGATATATGGGTACGATACGACCGGTGTGTTTTGTGGTGCCCCCGCTCGTTATGAGTTCGTATGCGGGATTGGTAAATAAGAGCTTGTTGTTGCGCAAGGTTGCAGTACCCGCGATATTAATTTCTTTATCTTGTTTTAGCGTTTGTGTTAAGTATGGCTGGTTAAACCAGACTATCTCTATAGACCCCGTTTCATCAGATACTACCGCGTTAGTGATGGTCATACGGCGGTTACGCCAAGCGTGTCGTGTGTTGATAGACTGTATGATGCCGCGTACCGTTGCTTCAACTTCAGGCTTGAGGTCTTTGATTTGGTAAATGTGTGAGAAATCAATGTACCGTGATGGAAGATGCCACAACAAATCACGCACGGTAGAGAGTCCGAGTTTCTCTAATTTTGGTAAAAACCGCTTTGCACGTGGGATATCAGCAAGCGGTGTTTCCAGTGTCATGTCTATATTATAGGGTATCGAGGATATCTGAAACAGTTTTAATGTCTTCGGGGCGTCCAAAATCAACCCAGTAGTCATTAAGGAATATCGCTTTTACAAGACGCTTACTGGTGAAAGCTTTAATAGCATCGGTGAGCTCATATTCACCGCGAGGGGATATCCTTACATCTCGTACGGTATCAAAAATATCCGGCGTGAAGGTATATATGCCGGCGTTGATAAGATTTGACACTGGATTGTCTGGTTTTTCAATTAAATCGGTAACGAAGTCATTATCATCAATTGTGACGACCCCATATCGTTCCGGACGCTCTACTTCTCGCACACCCATTGCAGTATACGCGTGTTCTCCTGTGAATTTTTTAATATCACGAGGTGAGTATAGATTATCTCCATACACGGCGATAAAATTCGTGTTTTTTAATTCTGGTTCTGCAGCAAGAACAGGAAGCGCAGTTCCATACCAGTCGGTACCCATGCGCTCAAATTGATCGACGAGCGTGATTGCAAACTGATTGCCATACGTTCGTGCGAATGATTCCATGTTCTCCTTTTTGTGTCCGACGACCAGTACGAAATTTTGTATCCCCGCCTTGGAAAGGTGGGAGAGTAGGTAATATAGAAAAGGTCTCTTCCGAATCGTAATGAGATGTTTTGGTATATGCTCAGCGAGATCAAGCATTCTGGTGCCTTTTCCCGCTGCAGCAATGAGTGCTGTTGTAATCACAGTAATAAATAATTATAAGTAAGTCCCCCCGGTAGGGCTCGAACCTACGACCGTTTGCTTAAGAGGCAACTGCTCTGCCAACTGAGCTACGGGGGGAAACGAGAAAAAGGTTGAAATAGAATATTTCTATCTTTTTCGAGTGCAACCCCCGCAAACTTGTTTACAGGGGGTAAATGAGAGGAAAATATAAGCTTGCTTGTAT
>DRGK01000013.1 GCA_011050075.1 Candidatus Jorgensenbacteria bacterium | reverse complement strand
GCGTGAAGCAGACCGTATTGGTTCTGGTGTGCCTAAGGCAGTGCCGTATAAAACGCGTCATTTGCTGTATATGATTGAAAAGGTGCAGCGTGACCCGGTCTCAACCGACATGCTCGCACTCGACGGCAGTGATGTAATGAAGGCTGCTGGCATTGCTCCAGGACCGAAAGTTGGACTGCTTTTGCACGCACTTATGGAAGAGGTGCTTGATGACCCGAAGAAAAACAAAAAAATGTATCTCAAGAAACGAATCAAGGAACTGCTTGAGTTATCAGACAAAGAACTGAGAGTACTAGCAGAACGCGGGCAAGAGAGAGTTGAGGAATTTGAGCGGGGGATTGAAAGGGAAATGAAGAAGAAATACTATGTGAAGTAAGTGGGCCGTAAGTAAAACTTGCGCCCCGGTCGTTCGGAGAAGATAGAAACTAATGTTTCAACCTTTTCCTCACTTCGGGCCGTAAGCAAAGCTTGCGTCCCGGGCACTCGGAATAAATACAAGAATAACAAGATTTTTGCATTTATTCCTCACTTCGGGCCGTAGTATAACGGTAGTACGCAGGCTTCGGGAGTCTGTAGTCCGGGTTCGATTCCCGGTGCCCCGACAAACTAAGGGTTTTACCCCGTTAGATGCGGAGCCATCTAATGGGGCGATTCCCGGCGGCCCGACAAATTAGTGAGTACGAGGTATTTTTTGTTTTTGTTTGTGGAGGACCATACCTGCTGCAATTGCGCCAGTGAGACCAGCGATGATGTCTAGTACTGTAGGACATCATCTTCCGCCTATGTTTGTGTTATGATACATACATGAAACAAAAAATATTTTTATTTTTAATATTGGTGTTATTCATACTGGTGAGTTTTTCGGAAACTACAGCTACAACATTGTTTAATTTCAAGAAATATGCTGACGAGCATATCGTCTCCCAAGTTGGGCAAGGGTATTTTAATAAAAATTTAGAATATCTCGGGGATAAACCATACCCTGAAGACGTTCTTGACAGCAATATAAGAGCGGTTCGATACGCTCACAAGATCACAGTCGACGATTATAGCCAAGATGTTGGTGTGACTGTTTGGTTCAATCTCAAAAATGGGATTTGGGAAATTGGTAATAGATATGGTACCAAAGCAGAAGGACTTCCAAATTGTATCGCTGATAATACTAAATGCATGCCTTTTCAAATAACAATGGGAAGAGCAATCGAGATAGCGAAAAACGGTGGTGCTTTTGATGATGCAGATAAATATACTGCAAAAATACATTTCTTTTATGGCAAGGTCAATGCTTATATATGGGACATCACAACATACAGATCTGCTATGAATGGGAAAACTGCAATTATTGACTTAAACACTGGAGACCTGTTAGTTCCTGTTGCCGATTGGCAAATATCATTTGCTAAACCAGAATATAAGGATGCTGTATCTTTAACTGGTGGATATATCACACCGGTTCCAGAAGGACCTATCACTCCAGAAGGATCTATCACTATAGACTTTATGGTTACCTCCGATAACGGCGTGTGCCTTGGTGACTATATTGTGAGCTCCGATGGTAAGAAGTGTGTGAAGGTTGTTCCCCCGACTCCCATTATTGAACCGGGTGTGGTGCCAACAGAGACAAGTAGTGGGACGGGTTCCAGAATCCCGCCGGTCGACGGCATTTGCCCAGAGCGCTATGTTTTGAGCAGTGATGGGACGCGGTGCATGAAGCCGTACGTTCCTACCGTTTCTATTCCTCCTCAAGAAGCCGGTCACGAGGTTGTCTTTACGCCTGATTCGGTTGTTGTGAAAGATGTGCGTACCGGAGAGGAAACAATTATTGCTCCTTCCGAGGGACTCAGAACGGTTATTTCGGTTAGTACCGAAGAGTCCGTGACAGACCTTTCTGTCACGAAAAATGTTACGGTGGAATGGGAACCAGCCTTTCAGAGGACTATTATACAGGTAGGGTCAACTGTTGCATCAACAAAGGAATCTCTTGAGGTGAAAGAGGATAGGATGTACGTGAAGGATCAGGAGATTAAGATAATGCCTGATGTCGCATCGCAGATTGCCATTGAGAAACTTGGAGATGTTGGTTTTGAGATTGAGATTAAGGATGTGGGCAGGCGTGATGCACCCCAGCCTGTTTATGAGGTGGTAGCTAGAACCGAAGTGAAAATTTTAGGACTGTTTCGGGTGTCGATGAAGACAATGACTCAGATAGATACGCAGACTGGGGAAGCAAGTGAGATTAAGAAACCGTGGTGGAGTTTCTTAGTACGGTAAGTGAATGAACTCAAGATTATCAGAAGCGCTGCATTGCGGTGCTTTTTATTTTATGCGGCGAATGGCGATAGCGGCTATAGCTGCGCCGGCGAGGCCAGCAACAATGTCTAGTACCGTGTCACCTAGGCCCGGCTGGAGTAAAACTGATACGTTGTACGTATAAGTAATGTACTGGCCCACCATAAATTCAAATAGTTCCCAAAGCAACGCGACTACCAAGACAGCATAGAGCAGTGTACGTACTGTGTGCTCTTTAAGCGCGCTGTGCAGTTTTGCATTACTTACATAGCGTGGCAGAAGTCCAAACACCGTTACTGCTACCCAAAAACCTCCTATCGTATGAACGAAGGTATCGTACCAAGTAAAGTTTTGATACCACGAGAGTAGAGAGCCTAGTTCGTGTGCGGCAACCGTTGCAATAGTTGCGGCGATGATGAGTTTTTTTACGTATGTTGTAGATATCCCCATAGAAACTGCATAAATATGCTATAATAAACGTGTTAATCTTCAAAGGTCGAAGAAATTGTTTTAGTATAGCTTACGTAAGCATTATAACCTATTTATGGTAGTCCAAGACTGGGTTTCCGTTGTCGTAAATTCTCTACAAGATTTGTGGGCAGGAGCGGTTGGTGTACTCGGTAGCATTATCGGTGCGCTCATTGTCTTTCTCATTGGTCTTATAGTAGCGTCCGGTATCGGTAAACTTATTGAAAAAGTGGTGAGTTTTGTTAAACTCGACACCCTTATTAAAAGTTTGGGCATAGAGGAGTACTTTGAGCGTGCGGGGCTTTCTGTTAACAGCGGTAAATTCTTTGGCAAGATAGTATACTGGTTCTTGGTTGTTGTATTCTTGCTCGCCGCTTCAGATATTCTTGGCTTCTTTACACTCTCAGAGTTTTTGCGTGATGTATTGCTCTACATTCCAAATGTCATTATCGCGGTGCTCATTATGTTGGCATCGATGATCGTAGCGAGCTTCCTGCGGGAGCTTGTTCGTTCAACGGTAAAAGGCGCACAGATTCGAGGATACAAGTTCCTTGGATCGCTCACATGGTGGGCTATTACCATTTTTGGTCTTCTTACGGCGCTTGCACAACTTGGTGTGGCACGTGAGATTATCACTACGGTGATTGGTGGTTTTATTGCAATGTTCGCCCTAGCCGGTGGCCTTGCATTTGGCCTTGGAGGAAAGGAGTACGCTTCATACCTCGTATCCCGACTGCGCGAGCATCATGACGAGTAGTACTCGCACATGAATATTCTACACCGCCAAGCAGTGTTGCTGTTTGGCGGTGTTTGTTATAGGATAGAGAAACTATGAAATTTGCGATTATAGAAACGGGAGGTAAGCAATACCGCGTAGAGTCCGGAGAAGTTATTCGCGTCGAGAAGCTTGATGTTACAGAAGGCAGTTCGGTAATTTTTGATAAGGTGCTGTTGAAGGTAGATGATGACCGAGTGCAGGTTGGGCATCCATACCTTGAAGGCGTACTGGTTGCGGGTACCGTTACTGCACAGGCGCGTGAGCGAAAGAAGATAGTGTTCAGATATCGTTCTAAAACACGGCATCGAAAGAAAAAAGGACACCGGCAGCCGTATACTGAAGTGAATATTAATAAGGTATCTTAAAACCCCGCATAAGCGGGGTTTTAAGATAGTTTGAATACTTACTGTCGTCCCTCAAATGCGCTTCCGAGTGTTTCTTCATCGGCAAACTCTACATCACCGCCGGTAGGCATTCCTCTTCCGAGACGGGTTATGCGTTGTGCGTGTGTTCCCAGTTCCTGTTTAATAATATGCGCAAGTACATCTCCTTCGGTGGTTGGATTTGTTGCGATGATACATTCTTTGAATGCACCACCCAGTTCTTCGGTAGCAATCTGCTTTAGTCGTTGTAATCGGCGCTGCTGGCTTTTTTGCAGTTGGCCATTCTTAAGATTGCCAAGTATGAGGTACGTCCCCCGAAACTTGCCCATCTGTTCAATAGAGAGAACACTCGTTTCTTTTTCCACTATCGCAACCGTTGCTTTGTCGCGTTTTGGATCAGCACAAATACTGCAGTATGTTTGTTCTGTTTCTTTAATAAAAAAACAGCGTGGGCAACGGTCAAGCGTCTGAAGTTGAGAAAGAGCCTGTGTTAAGCTGGTAAATGTTTGCTTGTCAGTTGAAATGAAGTAGAACGCAAGACGTCGTGCCATACGTGGTCCAATTGAGGGAAGTTGTGAAAATAATTCCACAAACTTTTCAATAGCATTAGGAAGCCGCATGTTCTTCTTTGTGTATAGTATCAATACTGCGGAACGTTACTTTTTCTGCATCAAATCTGAGCCGAACCGTGCCTAAGGGTCCGTTTCTGTGCTTGGCAATGATAACCTCTACAATATCTTTGTCTGCTTCATCCACATTCGTTTTGTCGCGGTCCTTGCGATACATGAGGAGTACTATGTCGGCATCTTGTTCGAGTGATCCTGATTCGCGTAGGTCGGAAAGACGTGGAATTTTTAAGTCGCGTTGTTCAACTGCACGTGAAAGTTGAGAGACGGCGAGTACCGGTATTTTTAACTCACGTGCAAGAGATTTTAGATTATGAGATATTTCTGTCATACGCTGTACCATGTTATCGCTTGATGTGTTGGGTACGATGAGTTGTATGTAATCAATAATCAATAAATCAAGACCATGCTCAAGTTGAAGCTTGCGTGCCATGGAGCGGATATGCAGTATACTCGGTGAAGCGGAATCTTCTATGAAGAGCGGTGCACTTGATAGTTCAGATAGCGCTTGCTGAATAAGAGAGAACTCAACTTCGTCGTGCAGTTGGCCGGTGCGCAGGCGCCATAGAGGTACTTGTGACTGACTAGCTATGAGACGGTCTACGATTTGTTCAGTAGACATCTCGAGTGAAAAAATACCGATATTGTTGCCACGTAGCGCAGCATTACGGGCAATATCAAGCACGAATGACGTTTTACCAAAAGACGGTCTTGCGCCAAGAATAATTAGATCGGATGACTGTAGTCCTGAGAGCAGAGTATCCAGTTCACCAAATCCGGTGGGAACGCCGCGCAATTTTCCATCCTTTTCTCCTTGGTGCAGTTTTTCAAACCGTTCGTACGCGGGCGTCAATTCATCCTTTAAGTGAATGAACTTTTGCGTGCGGGACTGTTGTGAAATGGTGAAGATCTTCTTCTCAACAGCATCAAGAAGATGTTCAAAATTATCTTCATCGAGGGCCTTCTCGTTTATTTCCGACGATGCATTGATCAGGCTACGCCTTACCTGCTTCTCATGCACAATTTCTGCGTAGTGTTCCACATGTGCTGAAGTAGGCACTTTTTCTACAAGGTCGGTGAGATAATTCATACCACCAACTTCCTTGAATAACTTTTTTTCTTTTAGGCGAGTGGAAACCGTAAGCATATCAATCGGTTTACTTCGCTCAAAGAGCTCAAGCATTGCTTTGTAAATCTTTTGGTGCGCCGGATGATAGAAATCTTCCGGCTTCAGCGAATCAACAACTTTTAGAACAGCATCTTTGTCTAGCATGAGTGCGCCGAGTACAGAGATCTCTGCCTCTACGTCCTGAGGAGGAAGTTTTAGATTTTTCTTTGCCACGTTTAATAGGTTTAAGGTGTTAGGTGTTAGGTGTTGAAGACACTTTCTTTATAAAAGGTCCGAGTGGAGTGTCTTCTATTTCATATCCTAACGTTCGTATTTTTTTTCGCAATGCATCTGCCTGCATAAACTGTTGATGGACTCTGGATTGTTCGCGTTCTTCAATAAGTTTCTTAACTTCTTCAGGTATAGTAGGGGATTCTGTGAGATTGAGTCCGAGTATAGCGTCTGCAGCCTTGAGCACAAGAGACATGCGTTTCACCTGTTTCTTACTAAAAGGCTTACTGATGTGGAGTGATAGAATTTCATCGATAAGGGTATGCAGTGCTGCGAGTGCCTGCGGGACTTGCAGGTCGTTACGTATGTATGCAGTGAAATCCTTTTGAAACGTTTCCGTAAGTGACTTAAATTTCTTTTCGTTAGCATCTTTTTTGTTTCCAGGTGTCAGTACTATCTGAATTTTCAGTTTTAAGTTCTCGTATGCATTCTGTGCTGCTTTTAGATTGTCCCAGCTAAAGTTCAGCATGCTGCGATAGTGAGCGGTGAGCGTGAGGTAGCGGTATGCGAGCGGGTCGAACCCCCTTGCTTGTATATCCTTGAGTATTACAAAGTTTTTTTTAGATTTCCCCATTCGGTCGTCATTAATAATGAGAAATGCAGCGTGCAGCCAGTAGTTGGCAAGTGGCTTATCATATGCCGCCTCAGACTGTGCAATTTCATTGGTGTGATGGATATTGATGTGGTCTATGCCGCCGGTATGGATATCAAATGGTTGGCCAAGAATACCTGTAGAAATGGCGGAACACTCAAGGTGCCAACCGGGGAAGCCTTCGCCCCACGGTGATTGCCAGTGCATCAGGTGGTGTTTGAATTTGCCCACCGTTTTGAACCATAAAGCAAAATCCTGAGGATTACGTTTCTCCGGGTCGCGTACCACTTCGTCGCGCACTCCTATTCGTTGTGCCTCAAGTAGTTGTCGAGAAAGCTTGGTATAGTTTGGGAAGGTAGCAATATCAAAGTACACGGCACTATTTGTTTGATAGGCGTGCCCTTTGTCTATGAGTTGCTGCACGAGTGCGATCTGCTTTTTAATGTGCCGCGTTGCCGGTTCAATATATTTCGGTTTTTTAATATTAAGTGCCTTGATGTCGCGCAGAAATGCATTGGTGTAAAAACGAGCAATATCTTCTGCCGACTTACCCTCTTCTTTTGCCGCCCGTTCTATTTTATCCTCTCCAGCATCAGCATCAGAGGTTAGGTGTCCTACGTCGGTAATGTTCATCACGCGTTTTACCGTGTACCCCTTTTCTTCCAGTGTTCGTTGGAGAATATCCTCAAAGATGTAGGTGCGGAGATTCCCGATATGTGCGTAGTTGTACACGGTCGGACCGCACGTATATAAGCCAACCCATCGTTTATGGATGGGTTGGAATACTTCCTTGCGTCTAGTAAGGGTGTTATATAATTTCATCGCTATTCTGACCAATTAAGTATAATATCTTTCACTACTGGCGTACTGTTCTGAGCCGTGTTACTTTGTAGGCGCACCTTGTATCTGAGGTATCGACTACCCGCGGTAAGTTCTTTATTAACACAGATGGGAGTATTTTCACCGGCTGCAGGATTTGCACTTCCCGGAATGGGGCACGCATTTCCATACCATGCGCTAGCACTACCCCCGGGGCCGAAATATGTCCATGGTCCGCTTGAGTTGCTTGATGTTGCAATTTGGAAATCAACAGAACCTGACTCTTGGCTTCCCTGCCAGATAATACTATGCAATGTAACACCACCTGGTTTCCCAGTATCTATGATAGATGACTCCAGATAACTTGTAAGCACACCAGCGCGCCAGCTGGTACGTACCTTGTAATCAGATGTTCCACAGCTTGAATCGTTCGCGCAGTTAAAACTTATCCAACCTTCAATATCATTCCATGCATAATTATTAAAGTACCCATCTGCATCAATGGTTACCTGATAGTTTGATTCGACACAGATATTACCTCCCTGACAGTCGTAGTCGGCACAGTTAAAGCTTATCCAGCCAGTAGTATCATTCCAGGCGCATCCGGAGAGGCTTCCCCCCGCCTCAACGTTAGTAACCGCAAAATTACTCGTTCCACAGATATTACCGCTCGGTGAAGAGTCGCAGTTAAGTACCATCTCTCCGATTGAAGACGATGCGTACCCGTGCAGTGTCGAGGTACCTACTTCAACTGTGTTCGTGCCATAAAAATCCCACCAGCCGGCAGTATCACTCCACGCCCAGTGATCGGTCGCATCAATATTAGCAGCGGCACGTGTTATAAGCGTGTATCCGCCCCATATCATAAGAAATAGTAACAGGAGCAGAATAAAAATCCCACCTTGCTTCATTACTCATAGTATACACTCTTTTGCTTTTCCAATTAAAACACTCTTTTATGAAACAGTCGCATAATATAAGAAGCGTATTGCATGACCTTTTTAGGTATGCGAAAATGAACATATGCTTCAAGCACCCGCGAAACTAAACAATACACTTTTTGATGTCGATTCGTTAGAGCAGGAACCGAACCGCAACGGATACGGAAAAGGATTAGTTGCAGCGGGAGAACAAAATAAACATGTTGTTGTTCTTACTGCAGACCTTGCCGAGTCTACACGCTCACATTGGTTTGCGGAGAAATTTCCGGAACGTTTTTTTGAGATAGGTGTTGCCGAACAGAACATGGCAACGATTGCGTCCGGTTTGGGTATTTCCGGGAAAATTCCTTTTATTTCTTCATATGCTACGTTTTCTCCCGGCAGGAACTGGGAGCAGATTCGTACAACAATTGCGTATAATGATGCCAATGTGAAAATCGCCGGGCACCATGCAGGTGTTTCTACCGGTCCAGACGGAGCGACTCACCAAGCAATTGAAGATATTGCGACGATGCGGGCGATGCCGAACATGAAAGTTATCGTGCCGTGTGATGTGATTGAAGCTGAAAAGGCGACGCGCGCTGCAGCGGACATGTGGGGTCCGGTATATATACGTTTCGCGCGCGCAGCAACGCCCGTATTCACCACGAAAGACACCCCGTTTGTTCCGGGAAAAGCGGAGATAGTATGGTCATCGCGCGGGCCGGATGTTGCTATCATTGCGTGTGGTCCATTAGTATATCGGGCACTGATTGCGGCAAAAGAATTGGAAGAGAAGAATATAAAGACGATTGTGGTAAATAATCACACCATTAAGCCGCTTGATGAACTTACGATTACTGCCGTAGTAAAGAAAGCAAAAGCCGTGGTGACCGTTGAGGAGCACTCGGTGCTCGGTGGTTTGGGTGGTGCTATTGCAGAGTTTTTGGCACGGACGTACCCGGTACCGATGGCGTTTGTTGGAATGCAGGATATATTTGGTGAATCGGGAGGTTCAGAAGAGTTGATAGTAAAATATGGTATGGACGTTTCTGATATTAAAAAAGCGGTTATAAGCGTTATGAAAAGGAAGTGAGTATTAGGGGTAATCTTTCAAGAATCAAAAAATAAAATAAATTTGATATGTACGATATCATCACTATAGGCACAGCAACGCGCGATATTTTCTTGCGCAGTTCGGCGTTCAAACACGTACGCGATCCTGAACATTTAAAAAAAATAGGTTTCCGTAAAGGTGAAGCAGAGTGCTTTGCATTGGGTGCGAAAATTGAACTTGATGAATTGTATACCACATTTGGTGGTGGCGCGGTAAATACCGCGATATCCTTTGCGCGTCAAGGACTTCGTACTACGGTAGTCGCTAAAGTTGGAGATGATGATATTGGAAAACGCGTCGTTGCAAATCTTCGCTCAGAACACATCACCCCGTTAATGGTAAAGGACAAAAAGAATAAAACAGCGTATTCAACGATACTGCTATTACCGGGTGGTGAACGGACAATACTGGTATATCGTGGTGCAGCAGATATGCTGCGCGAACAGGACATACCATTCTCAAAGTTAAAGAGCAAATGGGCGTATGTGACACCGGGTCGTATGCCGCTTTCGCTCATGATGCACATCGTGAGCTCACTGAAGCGCGCCAGTACGCGTATTGCTATTAACCCATCAGGTTTTTATCTGAGTATGGGTATAAAAAAACTCAAGGCACTGTTCAAGTACGTTGATGTTGTGCTTATGAATCAAGAAGAAGCATCGGTGTTGACCGGCATTTCATACACAAAGAAACGGGAACTATTTCGTAAACTGGATACCTTGGTACGTGGCATTGCGGTCATGACACAAGGTTCTCAAGGAGCGCTTGTTTCAGACGGGCGATATATGTATCGCGCAGGAACGTATAAAGAGCAAAAGCTGGTGGACCGGACAGGTGCAGGTGATGCATTCGGCTCTGGGTTTATTACGGGACTTATTAAAAAAGATGACATTACCTATGCACTCAAGCTTGCTTCTGCGAATGCAGCATCGGTCGTTGAGCACGTCGGTGCTCACACGGGCGCAATTACCGAAAAAGAATTTAACGGGCGCCGGTTCAAGTACTTAGACCTTGATATAGAACCACTACTGTAAATATGTCTGAAGCTGTTACACGCATTGCTCGTATTCTACGTGCCGATAAGGACGATATCATAAAGATTGATACACACCTCTCTGCGGTGACAGGGAAGGAGGCAGTGCTTGAACGCATTGTTTCAGAGAACGATACGCTTATTACGGACCGACTTGAAAAATTGAATCTGACCCGTGGAGCATCTTCGGGAGAAGTGTATAACGCGTTGACTACCAAGATAGAGTCTGACGATCGCCAGTTGCGTGATGCATTAGGGTATCCAAAAATGGGCAACCCTGCTGATTGCCAGAAAGTATTTGATACTATTACATCACTCGTAGCAACCAATCACGGCTTTTTCTTGAAGCCCGAAAAAGCTGCTGAATTTTTACATCGTGAACCACCGCAGCAGATACTTGATTATTTGGAGTATGACTCGGTGGACAGTATGCTCGCACATGAAGATTTATTTGAAGTGTACAGCTCCTTGCGCTTTTTGGAGAATAGTGACTGGATGAACGATGTATTTTTCAAACAGTACGAGACACTGACACCGGATGATTTTGAAGAACGGGCACTGCGGACCATAGCGCTTGATGAGCGATGGCGCAATGCAGCAGAGAGATTTGTAAAGAAAAAATGGCATAACATCAGTCATTTAAAAGAATTGGGGATTGTGTTTGTTACACCCGTTATGCTCGGTATTTCTGGAGAGTTTCTGCGTATGGTTAGTTTAATACTTCACTATCTCTATGAAGTTCCATTTTATGCACGGCTGTTCAAACAAAGCGCGGAAGACCCGCAGTTGTTTTCGGAACAAGTCATCTCTCTTTTGCGTGGCGACGTTATTGATCGGCGTATGTCACAAGGAGACAAAACGTTGTGGCTGGTGATACAGCGGTATCTTGCGAAAGACGATGAACATGACTGGCGCCTCGTTGTGCCGCACATTAATCCTGAAGCGTTTCATTGGGCGCGTGCAGAGGAGTCGCTTGCAAAAATAGGAGACACGCTTGATGGGTTTGGTGAAGACTTACGCTTCTGGCATAACCTGGACTGGGTCGGCGACTATTTCAAGAATGAGGCCGGCAATGATATATTGGTTAGCTTTGATTTAGTAGACACCGTAATGAGCTTGGTGAAGCAGAAGGAATTGATCAAGTATCTATATCATCATCAAGAAGCACTCTGGAACAAGCTCTTTGCGGAGTATATGGGCAGGGAACAGCTTGAACAGTACTTCTACCAATACCTGCTACAAGGATATTTTGAAGTTTAGTGATTATGGACTTACTGGAAACCGTTAAAAACGCAGAACGTAATAAGAAAGCAGTTGCACACTTCAATGTCGCTAACTTGGAGATGCTGAAGGCTATTTCTCATGTAGCTGAGAAATTTGGTGTTCCGGTAATTGTGGGTGTTTCTGAAGGCGAGCGTGCGTATATGGGAGTCCACCATATTGCTGATCTTATACGTAGCTACAATGAGGAACACCATACAAAGCAGGGGTACCATTTATTTCTGAATGCCGATCATACTCATTCACTTGAGAATGTGGAAAAGGCTGTGCGAGCCGGTTTTGACGCTCTTGTATTTGACGCGGCTGATAAGTCTTTTGAAGAAAATATTGAACTTACTGCAGAAGCAGTTCAGCGTGCACGCTCAATTCGCCAGAACATAATTGTAGAGGGTGAACTTGGATATATTGGGCAGTCATCACGATTACTTGATACCCTGCCTGAAGGAGCTACTGTGATGTTGGAAGATCTCCCTACCGCGGAGCAGATACGCGAATTTGTAGAACGGACCGGTGTCGATATGGTTGCTCCGGCAGTTGGCAATGTGCATGGAATGTTCCGGAGTACGCAGAATCCTGAAATACAGATTGAGCGCATTCTGGAAATTAAGAGTGTAGTTGAAGCACCGCTTGTTTTGCATGGTGGTTCGGGCATTACCGATGAAGCGTTTATCCTCGCAATTGATGCCGGCATGAGTGTGGTGCATATAAGCACTGAACTGCGCCGTGCATGGCGCACGGCGTGGGAACAGGCGATGCAAGACAATCCTGATGAAATTGCATCGTATAAGATGATACCGTCCGTTCTAAGTGCAATGGAGAAAGTTATTGAACGACGCGTTAAGTTATTCTGGAAAATATAAAGGGTGATCCCGATGAGATAGCGCTTCGCGCATCTAATGGGGTGCTCATATTTCTAACTAAATTATAAATTTAGAGAACTATGACACAGAAAATTATTTTAGAAATACGGGCAGGGACGGGTGGTGATGAAGCAGCGCTGTTTGCAGCCGATTTAGCGAAGATGTACCAGAAGTATGCGGATAAGCGGAAGTGGAAATTTGTGGTAAAGAACACGACCCTTAATGAGTTGGGTGGATATAAAACCTTTGTGGCCAAGCTTACCGGAGAAGGGATATACGACGCGCTCCAGTTTGAATCGGGCGTACATCGGGTACAGCGTGTCCCGCATACAGAAAAGTCAGGGCGGATTCATACATCAACTGCTTCAGTTGCGGTTTTACCATTTGTAGAGACAAGAGAGATGGATATTAATCCACAGGATCTGGACATTTCATTTTTTCGTTCATCCGGTCCCGGCGGTCAGCATGTGAATAAAGTGGAAACCGGTGTGCGCATTCAGCATGTACCGACCGGTGTTGTTGCCGCTTCGCAGTCCGAACGGTCGCAGGCACGCAATAGAGAGTGTGCAATGACAATGCTCCGCACCGCACTGTATGAACAGCAGCAACGGGAGCAAAAGGCGGAGCAAAGCGGTATACGGAAAGAACAAATTGGTACCGCGGAGCGCGCCGAGAAAATTCGCACCTACAACTATCCTCAGAATCGTATTACCGACCATCGTATCAATAAAAAATGGCAACAGCTGGACAGAATTTTATCCGGCGAGATGGATGTTATTGTACGGGCGTTTAAGAAAGTAGAAAAGAAATAAACTATCCCTGCAGGACCTCAATGTCCTTTTGGAACTCGTTTGCTTTATTAACAACTGCATCGCCGTACCAAAACCGATATCTCCGCCAGCGGCTTCCCGCATAATATTTTGATGCGGCACATCTTTCCTGAAGCATTTGTTTGGGAAGAATATGACTGTTTGCGGTGCCATATTCTACACAACTGGGTGAATTGTAGAGATCTTCAATATATGAAGCGGTCGCGATGAATGCGTCTGTGTTGCTCCATGGGTTTGATGGCTTGTTGCCGGTTACGTTACCAATAAGGTCTTTACCTGAATTATATGACCAAGTGCCTGTATAATTTTTTCCCCACCTACAGCTTCCAGTTTTTGAATTTACATATCCTCCATAACATGCCCACGTGGAAGGAATGAATTGTGCTGGCCCCATTGCACCACCGTATGAACCATGTGTGTTGGGACAGGAAACTCGCGCCACCAGTGAGTTAGGGTCTATCTGTAGTGTACTGAGGATAACCTTAAATACCGGAATGTCCCGCTTGGGGTGCATTGCCGTTTCGTATGTACAACGACCGACGTTCTTACCAAGTAAGGATTCACGATCAAGGATAGCGAGCGTCATTGCAGCGCGAATACCGGTCGCACCCTCCGCGAGGCGTGCGAGCTCATAGGCACTCTCAAAGGTAAGTTCGCCACCACCGATAAGTCGGAAAATGCGGCTACGGATCTGGGCAGCAGTTTTTCGTGTCTCTGCAAGAAGGTTTTGAAATTCGGACTCTTTATTTTTTGTTATCTTGAGCAGCTGCGTTCTATTTGCTTGTGTATTGTTCAGGTTATATTTTCTGTTTTCACGAATGCGCTTCAGACTCTCAATATCATCTTTTTCCAGGTTTAATTCTTGTTTTTGTTCAATGAGCTCCTGTCTGAGTGAGACAATATCATCCAGTGACAGGCGAATATTATTTTGTATGAGCAGTAGGTCATTGATGCCATTGAAGAAGTCAGAAATTCGGTCATTTTGAAGGAGAATACCAACCATTGTTTGATTGTCTGTTTCATAGAGACTCTGAATAGAAGCGGCGAGCGCATCTTTATGTTGTTCTATCTGGTTTTGGGTATTATTAATGCCGCGCTGCGTTTCATAAATGTCCCGATCTAGTTTTTGCAGTGAGAGCGTTACCGCTTTTATCTGCAGATTCAGTTTATAAATTTGCGCATTAATTTGATTAATCTCACCCTTGAGCGTTTGTCCTTTGCCTCGATACTCTTCAATGATCTTCTGCTGTTCAGCCATTTTTTCTTCAAGCTCCAGCAGTTGTTCCTCCAACTGCTTTCGTTCGGCAGCAACCTCTTGCGGGCTCTTTTCTTCTGATGATTCATCAGCATCATGTTCAGCGGCGTACAATGTGCGTGTTGCCGGTGCCTGTACGGAAGAAAAGTTGAACAGTAATATACTTGCCGCACATACTACACCGATAGTACGTGCAAAAATGAAATACTTCCGTTGCGGGGCGCTTGTGAGATTTTTTAGAAACACAAGACGCGGCTTCGATGTTTCGATGTCGCGTACGATCATATCGTTATGATATCACAATCAAGCCTCTTCCCCAGTTTCTTCTGTTGGTTCTTCTCCCTTCTTTTCTTTTGTAATCTCTACTTCTTCTACTGATGTAGCTTCTGAAACTTCCTCTTCTTGTTGTTGCTGCTGGGAGACTGTAATGATGGTGGTATCTGCGGGAGTGATAATGTACACGGTGTTGGGAAGATTGAGGTCCTTAATATGCAACGTATCCTCTTCATTTTTGATAACGGACACATCTACTTGAATCGTGTGTGGGATGTGCTGTGGTAGTGCCTCTATGGTTATCTCATTAAGTACTTTTACAACCACCAACCCTTTATTTTCGGCCGGAGATTCACCGATGAACTCAATAGGCACCTCTGTTTGAAGTTTTTTATCGGCACGGATTCGATAAAAATCAACTGCAAGCGGCTGATGTGTAATTGGATGTATCTGCACATCGTGGATGAGCGCAGGAATTGCCTCTTTTTCACCGTCTATAGTAATATCGATAACGGTATTGCGTCCTGCTTCCTTGTATATATCTGAGAATGCTTTTTCGGGTACACTCAAGTGCTCGTTCTTAAACCCAAAACCGAAAAGTTCTGCGGGCACCATTCCCATCTTGCGGATAGTCTTAACGCGTTTCCCTAGTGTTGTTCGTTTCGTTGTGTTGAGTTTCATAATAACTATGAGTTCTTATTTTTCTTCTGTTCCGTCCGGCTTTTTACTTTACTTTTCTTTTGCTTTAGTGTTTCTGGTTTTGCTTTTGCGCGACGTGCTTCAAACCGTTCAGCGCGACGTGCAGTATCAATAAGTTGATTTTTTCCAGTGTAGAACGGATGACACGCACTACAAATTTCTATTTGCATCTTTTCCTTTGTTGCACCGACCGCAATAGTATTGCCGCAGGCACAGGTTACGGTTGCGTTGCCATGGTACGTGGGATGAGTATCTTTTTTCATGATTGCTATGGTATCGTAGGGGAGGTTGTTTGTCCACCCCGTTACGCCACACTACAATTTTACTTGTTCATATTTTGCGTGGGTAATGTAGTGTGACAGAGCGTTCGATAACCAACAAAGAACTAGTGATTCATTGCTCAAAAACCCGTTTTTTGGTATCATAAGAGTACCCGTTCTGGAGGGGTATTTTTTATCTGAGCGGCTCTCTAACTATAAAAGTATGGAAAAAAACGTAAAACAAGCTAAAAACAAAGAAGAAAATAAGAAAAAACCTAGTTATTCTGCAAAGGATATTCATGTTTTAGAAGGACTTGAACCCGTTCATAAACGCCCAGGAATGTATATTGGTTCTACGGGTGTAGATGGGCTCCACCATCTTGTTTGGGAAGTTATAAACAACTCTATTGATGAAGCAATGGCTGGTTATGCCACCCATATTGAGGTTAAGCTTTTGCACAATAAGAGTGTGAGCGTTTCTGATAATGGGCGCGGTATACCTGTTGAAAAGCATGCGAAGACGAAAAAATCTGCACTTGAAACGGTTATGACCACACTTCATGCCGGAGGCAAGTTTGGTGGTGAATCATATAAAGTGGCCGGTGGTCTTCATGGTGTTGGTGTTTCGGTAGTAAATGCATTATCTAAAAAACTGCGCGCAGAGGTATGTCGTGATGGAAATAGGTACGTTCAGGAATATAAGAAGGGACGACCAACCAGCAAGGTAGTTAAAGGTGGTACCTGTACACATAATGGTACGACCATTATTTTTGAACCGGATGACAATGTTTTTTCCACCACGGAACTGAGTATTGAAAAAATTGTGACGTATCTTCGTCAGCAAGCCTACCTTACCAAGGGTGTGCGTATTGAGATATTTGATGAGCGTGGCGACGAGACGGTCTCGTATGGTTTTTACTTTAATGGAGGACTTGCTTCATATCTCAACTATTTAACCGGTAATGCTAACCGTGTTCAGGAGCATGTTTTCTATGTACGCAAGGAAGCTGAAGGCATTGAAGTGGAGGTTGCTTTTGTGTATACCGACGATGTTGAGAGCGAGGAAATGGCATTCGCTAACAATATTTATACGCCCGACGGCGGCATGCATTTAACGGGGTTCCGCTCCGCGCTCACACGAACCCTTAATGACTTTGCTCGTAAAGAAGGTCTTTTAAAGGGATCTGACGATAATTTAACCGGTGAAGATGTTCGTGAAGGGCTCGTTGCCGCAATTTCGATAAAACTTCGTGAACCGCAGTTTGAAGGACAGACCAAGGCACGATTGGGAAATCCAGAGGCTCGCAGCGCAGTTGAGACCATTGTGAATGAAGCACTCACCGAGTTCATAGAACGGTATGCATCCGATGCTAAAAAAATCATTCAGAAGAATCTGCTTGCTGCAAAAGCGCGGAAGGCTGCAAAGGCAGCGAAGGAAACGGTACTTCGTAAGGGTGTGCTTGAGGGATTATCATTACCCGGCAAGCTCGCTGACTGCTCATCACGAAAACCGGAGGAGTCAGAGCTCTTTATTGTGGAAGGTGATTCTGCGGGCGGAAGTGCGAAGGGCGGTCGTGATAAGCGTACGCAGGCGATACTGCCCCTGCGCGGTAAGATATTGAACGTTGAAAAATCACGCATTGATAAAATTTTACTTAATAAGGAAATTAGATCGTTAGTTATTGCGCTCGGAACCGCCATTGCAGAGAGCTTTGATATTGAAAAGATTCGGTATCATAAAATTATAATTATGACTGACGCGGATGTGGATGGGGCACACATCCGAACATTATTGCTCACACTCTTTTATCGATATTTCCCACAGGTTATTGCGCACGGGTATCTGTATATTGCTCAACCGCCGCTGTACCGTATTCAAAAAGGCAAGCAGATATACTACGCCTATAATGAACGTGAACGTGAACAGATGACGAAACGTTTAGGAGATAAACTCACATTTCAGCGATACAAAGGATTAGGGGAGATGAACCCCGATCAATTATGGGAAACAACAATGAACCACGAGCGTCGGACATTGCGGCGAGTTGGGGTTGAAGATGCCGCAGAAGCAGACCACATATTTGATGTACTTATGGGTGAAGAGGTCGGTCCGCGGAAAGATTTTATTCAGGCACACGCAATGGCAGTGAAAAATTTGGACGTATAGATATCATTGTTTGACTTCATGCATTTCCTATGGTTATATAGTCGCCATGAGCAAGACACGCACATTTCTTAAAGAATCACTTCGTGAGTTTAAACGCGTTAATTGGCCGACGCGGCGGGAAACAATGCGATATACTCTATTCGTCATAGGTTTTTCGGTGGGCGTAGCACTTTTCTTAGGTTTTTTGGATTTTGTATTTTCGCGTGTTATTGAACGGTTGGTATAAACGCATGGTAAAAACACTTGATCAGCAAGAGGAGAAGCGAGAGCGGCACTGGTATGCAGTACATACATATGCCGGTTATGAGGATGCGGTTGCACGTTACCTTGAGCAACGCGTAGAGTCACTTGTTATGAATGACAAGATTTTCAATATTGTTGTACCAAAAGAAGCAAAAATTAAGATACGTGGCGGCAAGCGTCATACTGTGGAAGAAAAAATCTATCCGGGGTATGTGCTTGTAGACATGATCCTGGACAATGATTCATGGTATGTCGTCCGCAACACGCCCCGTGTTACCGGATTCATCGGCGCTGATCCCACTAATCCTACCCCACTCTCTAAAGAAGAGGTTGATGGTCTCATACTGCGCATGGGGCAGAAAGAGCCGAAACATAAAGTGGACTTGAAGCCGAATGAACCGATACGCATTACCGATGGACCATTCAAAGACTATGATGGTAAGGTCGTAGAAGTTGATGAACAGCGCGGAAAGGTCAAGGTGGTGATACCTGTTTTTGGACGTGATACGGCATTGGAGCTTGATACGTTGCAGGTGGAAAAAATATAATGGCTAAAAAAATACAAACAGTACTAAAATTGCAAGTTAAAGCAGGGCAAGCGAATCCAGCGCCGCCAATTGGTCCCGCGCTCGGGCAGCACGGAATTAATATCGGTGACTTCTGTAATCAGTTCAATGCGGCAACAAAAGATAAGGGAGGGGATATTATTCCTGTTGAGATTCGTGTATATGCAGATCGGAGTTTTGATTTTACGCTTAAAACACCGCCAGCAGCTTATCTATTAAAGAAAGCTGCCGGTATTGAAAAAGGTGCATCGGAACCCAATAAAAGAGAAGTGGGTACCGTGACTCGGAATGATCTGCGCAGCATTGCCGAACAGAAGATGGAAGACCTGAACGCGAATGATATTGAAGCGGCGATGAATATTATAGAAGGTACTGCTCGGAACATGGGTATAAAGATAGTGAAGTAAATATTAATGCCCTAAAAATAAAACCGCCTTTCTCGGCGGTTTTATTTTTATGATACTGGGGTATCATAAAAAGAAGATGAAACGTAATTCGTACCCTGGAAAATTTATAGTTTTTGAAGGATTGGATGGTTCGGGGAAAACAATCCAAGCTGATTTACTGGTCAAGAACTTGAAACGGGCCGGCGAGCAGGCACACTTGACTGCAGAACCCACAATTTATCTCATCGGAGGGTTGATACGAAGCCGGCTGGCACGTGACTGGGAAAGCAGTCCTGAATGTTTAGAACTGTTATTCGCTGCCGACCGGGAGCACCATCTAAAGAAAGAAATTGAGCCGCTGCTTGCAAAAGGGGTGTATGTAGTGTGCGACCGCTATGCGTTTTCTTCCATGGCGTACGGCGGATTGGGTATAAAAGACAAAGCGTGGATACGGGATTTGAATAGACACGCTCTACTTCCCAACCTCACCTTTTTAGTGAAGACACGACCGGCAGTTTCCATGCAGCGCATACAAAAGAGTCGGTTTGGGACGGAACTATTTGAAAAGGAAAAAGAGCTTGGGTTGGTTTGGAAAGAATATGAAAAACTTGTAAAAGAATTTAGAAATATTGTGCTTATTGACGGAGAACAGAGTATAAAGGATGTTGCGAGCTCCATTTTTTCGATTATCAGGAAGAAATTTCTAAAAGCGTAATACGCATTATGCATGAGTAAATTTGTAAAGCCTAAAATTGTTCTTGATCCACTGCTCGGAATTATTGACGTAACCGACGTACTGCCGCTCATGGATGTGGCAGAGTTCCAGTCGTTAGGGTTTAAGTACCAGCTTGGTATGGCGTTCTCTATATTTCCGTCGGCGACGCATACGCGCAAGCAACATTCTCTTGGTGCCTATGAACGCACGCGGCGTCTTGTTAGTGCGTGGTTGAAATATGGATTTATTAATGAAAATGAGGCGCGTAATTTACCGGTATATGCCTTGTACCATGATATAGGGCATGGACCATTTTCACATGTGACTGAAAGCTTAGGAAGCGTCACACATGAAGAGCGCGGTGTCCGTATTGTGGAGGGTTTACAGGATGTAATTAGTGGCGCGGGGTTTGATTATGATTTAGTCCATGAGATGATGACTTATGAAAATCCGTTATACCTTGCGGTATCTGATAAAAATCTTGGAACGGAGAAGCTTGATTATCTTGAGCACGATGCGTATTACACGATTGGTGAGCGTCCAGGTGTTGATTATCTTATGCGTCATACGTACTACATTGATGGAAAAGTAGTTGTTCATGACGTAGCGCTTGACCAGGCAAAGGGTATTCAAGATTTTTATCTTAAAATGTCTAAGCATGTATACTTGCGCAAAAAATCCTCTATTCTTCAACGACTCGTTGAGAAAATGACGTATTATCTATTGCAGAGCGGTTTAAGCGAACAGGAACTGTTTATGCTTACCGATTTTGGACTTTTGGGACGTTTTGAAGTTTCTGATCATCCGGACATTCAATTTTTTTATGACCAATTTAAGAAAGGTATATTTCCAAAACTTGCAATTGAGTTGAAATATGAAGATGCTGCAGGCGTTGATTTGGAAAATAAGCCGATGAAGTTTGTTGGTCTTGAAACTGCTGTGTGCGACGCATTAGTCAATAATAAAGAACTGCAAAACCCGGAATCGGTTGAAAAACTTGAACACATTTTGGAAGAAATGATCGGTGTGCCGGAAAGAACAATTATGATAATACCGCCATTTTCAACTGATAGATTTTTACCGCACGATATTTATGTGTATCGTGGTCCGGGACGACTGGATACGCTGAGCAATATGTATCCGAATCATTTTCGTGCGATGCAGGAATATGGCAGGTCTCATGTAGGTGTTAGGATTGCAGCTTCTGCAGCATATCGCCGTGCAGTGTATGAGCACGCAGACGATATAACCGAGTATATTATTAAGCACTATGTATAAGTCAATAATTGGTTTAGAAATACATATTGAACTCGACACAGAAACTAAGATGTTCTGTGAATGTCCAAACAATCCGAATGAACAGCGTCCTAATGTTCATGTGTGCCCGATATGCCTTGGTCATCCGGGGACATTGCCGACTATCAATCGCCGTGCGGTAGAAAAAGTTATACAACTCGGCATGGCGTTAGAGGGTGCCATAGCTAAACAAACGCACTTTGACCGCAAGAGTTATTTTTACCCGGATTTGCCCAAAGGGTATCAAATTTCTCAGTATGAGCATCCGCTTGTGTCCGGTGGTACGCTCGAGGATATAGACATTACGCGGGTGCATCTGGAAGAAGACACGGGACGTTTGGCGCATGATCCAGATGGTAAACATAGCTTGGTTGATTTCAATCGTTCGGGGGTACCGCTCGCTGAACTGGTAACCGAGCCAAACGTACGTGATGCAGATCATGCAGTGGTGTTTGCACGTGAGCTGCAGCGCATTGTGCGATATGCCGGTATTTCACAGGCAGATATGGAAAAAGGACAGATGCGCATTGAGGCAAATGTGAGTGTATCTTCTGATGAACGGCTTGGCACTAAAGTTGAGGTAAAGAACATTAACTCATTCCGATCCGTACATGATGCGATTGAGTACGAAATAAAACGTCAGGAAAAACTCTTGCGGTCAGGCGGTCAGGTGGTACAAGAAACGCGTGGGTGGGTTGACGGCGAGCGTATTACCAAATCGCAACGCATTAAGGAGTCAGCGCACGATTATCGATACTTTCCTGAACCGGATCTACCACCGCTCGACCTTACTCAGCTCGATCTCAATCAGCTAAAGCTTGCGTTGCCGGAACTTCCTGCAGAGAAGAGGGTACGACTAAAAAGAGAGTATGCGCTTGATACACAAGCGGTTGCTCTACTGGTTGACGACCGTCTCGCGAGTGAATATTTTGAGGAAGCGGCGTCAGAGCTCGCTTTGTTAATGAAGAAGCCAAACTACACAAAACTGCATATTGGACTTGTGGGAGACTTCCGTGGTGCTATGCGTGAGCATTCTATTGCATTTTCTGATGTGCCGGTTACGCCTGAACATTTTGCGCACTTCATTGCGCTCATTGAAAATGGAACACTCTCCAGTGCGTTAGCAAAACGAGTACTTACTGAAATGTTTAAAAGTGGAGAGGATCCTGAAACCATCATGCGTGAACATACGTTAACGATTATTGATGATGCGTCAGCATTGCAGAAGCTTGCAGAAGCGGTAGTCGGTGAGTATGAGAAAGCGGTTGCTGACTATCGTAGCGGTAAAGATGAAGTACTCGCGTTTTTAGTCGGGCAAATTATGGCGCGAACCAAGGGACAAGCAGATCCCAAACGTGCGCGTGAGGCGCTCCTTATTGTTTTGAAACAATAGACTGACGCGTGAGTGATATTGCCTCTTGTGCGGTATCAATCCAGTGAATATTTCTGTTTTTCTTAAACCACGTCATCTGCCGTTTTACATAGCGGCAGATTGCTCGTTCAAGTTCGGCAATCATTACATCCTTTGTAAACTTCTTTTGTAGGTATTGAGTAATGTAACGGTATTCCAGACCAAATGATTCCAAGCGGTGCCAACTGATACCAGACTGGTGCAGTTGTTCTACTTCGCGTATCATACCCTCTTTTATGCGTGTACGTAGGCGCGTGGCAATACGGCGTACCAATGTTTTACGTGGTATGTGGATGCCAATCCAGAGTGTATGATATGGAGATGTGGTATGCAGCTTGGTAACTTGTTGACCGGTTACCTGTATAATTTCAAGCGCGCGTATCAGTCTTCTCCGGTTGTGTATGTCTATATGAGCCGCCCGCTCCGGGTCTTGTGCAGAAAGTAGTGCTACGAGCTTATGGGTAGACATGCGATTAAGTTTTTTCCGCAGTTGTGGTTGTGGGGGTACTGGTGGGAACTGGTAATTATAGATGACTGCATCAATGTACATACCGGTGCCGCCACAGATGATTGGCAGCTTGCCTCGCTTGATAATAGTACGTAGTGCACGTTGCGCATGTTGTTGATACTGCGCAACGGTGAAAGTTCGTTTTGGACTCGCAACGTCGAGTAGATGGTGACGAATATTCCGGTAATAGGTGGCCTTTCCGCGCCGTGGCATTTTTTGGATGCCCGATTTCTTTGATTCACCATTTGGCTCGTAAGAAATCGGCACTTTTCCACTACCGATATTCATACCTCTGTATACTTGTCGTGAGTCGGCAGATATTATTTCTCCATTACACGCTTGAGCGATCTCGACTGCGAGATTGCTTTTACCTGATGATGTGGGACCAACAACTACAATAATTTCCGGCTTGCCCTTCATCTTTTTAAGAAGGGGTGAGGAGTCACGCCTTCTTTGTTATTTCTTTTTGTAGCTGTGTAATAAATTTTTCAAACTCCATTGAAGATGTTTTTGCAGTATGTCGCTTGCGCACCGATACTGATTTCTTTTCTTCTTCTTTTTCTCCCACAACCACAACGTAGGGAATTTTATCTATTTCTGCCGTCCGAATCCGTTTTCCGAGAGTTTCTGTTGATTTATTAATTTCGGTACGCACCTCTTTTTCAGAAAGCGTTTCGTATATTTGTTGTGCGTATACGGTTGTTTTTTCACTCACGGGTAGAACGGTAACCTGTACCGGTGCAAGCCATAGCGGGAAGTTGCCGGCGTAGTGCTCAATAAGCATGCCGAGGAAACGCTCCGGTGATCCGATGAGCGCACTATGAATCATGACAGGTGTGTGTTTTTTACCGTCCTCTCCTATGTATTCAAGATTGAACCGCTGCGGCATATTGAGATCGAGTTGGATGGTAGATAATTGCCACTCACGTCCAAGGGAATCTTTTGCAATGAAATCAAGCTTTGGACCATAAAATGCCGCTTCGCCCTCTACTATCTCGTACTCTGTAGCATATTTTTTTACGAGCTGCCCAAGTTCATGCTGTGCTTGTTCCCAGAGCGCATCCGTACCGAGGTAATTGTCTTTTGCATTAGCGTCTCGAAATGATAGACGTACGTAGTAATCAAGTTGATATGTTTTGAGTGCGGTATGTACTCCGCTGAGTGCGCGTTCAAATTCATCGCCAATTTGGTCTTCGCGGCAGAAGACGTGTCCATCGTCTTGCGAGAAGGAGCGAAGTCGCGTAAGTCCCAGTAGTTCGCCTGGTTTTTCGTCTCGGTAGAGCAAAGAAAAGTCAGCGTACCTAATTGGCAGGTCGCGATAACTCCGTGTTTGAGCAGTATACAATTGCGTATGCTGAGGACAGTTCATGGGTTTTAAAAAGTATTCTTCGTCAGTGTAGTGAGACGTAACCTTGAACATATCGTCTCGGTATTTTTCATAGTGACCGGACATTTTGAAAAGAGCTGCTTTATTTATTTGTGGTGTCTGTACTTCTTGATAGCCGGCATCATGTCTCAGTGCGCGAGAAAAGTTCTTAATTTCTTTCAGTATGGTAGCGCCCTTGGGCGTGTAGAGCGGTAGACCAGGCCCGATAAGGTCAGCGAAAACGAACAAACCCATTTCCTTACCGAGTTTTCGATGATCTCGCTTTTTTGCCTCCTCACGCGTTTCAAGGTATGCTTTCAATTCTTTTTTAGTGTTGAACGCCGCACCGTAGATGCGAGTAAGCATGGGTTTATTTTCATCTCCACGCCAGTATGCACCGGCGATATGCGTTAAGGTAAATGCATCTGAGGATATTGCTTTGGTGTTTGTGACATGTCCACCGCGACAGAGGTCCTGAAATATATCTCCTGTTGTATAGATAGAAAGTTCTTCACCTTCTTCAGCGAACTGTTTGATGAGGTCTAATTTAAACTGCTCTTCCTTGAAGGTTTTTTCTGCCTCCTCTTGTGTTACTTGCTTTCCTGAGAACGGAAGATGTTCAGCGATGAGCGTGCGCATCTCCTGTTCCAGTTTTGGTAGGTCGTCTTCATGTATACGCGTGTGTTCTGGAAACAAGAAATCATAATAGAAACCGTTTTCAATAGTAGGGCCAATGCCGAGTTTAGTGCCGGGATAGCGGCGCAATACTACAGCAGCGAGTATATGTGCCAATGAATGGCGAATTTCATCTATGTTTTTTAATGTAGGGGACATACGGTCAGTTTAGAGCGCCTTCACTTGGTTGCAAATCAGTTTTGGCTCGTCGTCTCGAAATGAGAGAGGGCCGGTAACAATAACTGCTCTGTTTTCTTCCCAAACATCACCACTCTTTTCAAGCGTGTTGTTGAATACCAGTACTTCAATTTTTTCACTTTCATCCTCAATCGTAACGAACAGCATGGGTTCTCCTTTTTTTGTCATGATGCGCGTGATACGTGCCACGATACCGGCAATACTGAAGTACGTTCTTGTGGAACGTCTGCCGTTGCTGGCCTGCTCAAGTATTTTTTTAATTGGTTTTCTCTGTCCGCGTACCTGTTTAATATACTTGTTGAATGGATGATCAGTGAGGTATAAACCCAATAATTCTTTCTCCCAGGCAAGAATTTCGTGCTCGTCTATCTGTTGTGCGGGACGTAGGTTCAGGCTCATCATCGGTTTCGTTCCGAACAGATGTCCTTGGTTGCTACCATCAAGTCTACGTACTTCTTGATTAAATGTTACCAGATCATCAAGATTTTCGAGTGCCTGCGCGCGGTCGGTACCGAGTGAATCAAGTGCGCCGGACTTAATGAGTGCTTCAAGTGATTTTCTGTTCATGTCACGGTGCTGGATGCGGGAAAGAAGATCTGTCAGATTTTTAAAGGGACCTCCATGAGCGCGTTCATTGATGATACTATCTACAATATTGTGGCCAATATTTTTGACTGCAGAGAGGCCAAATCGAATGCTTTTGCGATCTTCATCAATAGTAAAGTCGTGGTCACTAATGTTAATGTCGGGTGACAGAGTTTTAATACCAAGTCGTTTTGCTTCACTGACCAAGAAATTAATACGTTCAACGTCGCCGCCTGACGTATTGAGCAAACTCGTCATAAGTTCGATGGGGTAGTGTGCTTTGAGGTATGCAGTTTGAAAACTGATCATTGCGTATGATGCAGCATGACTCCTGTTGAAGCCATACCGTGCAAATGGCGGAAACAGGTCCCAAATCTTCTTGGCGGTTGTTTTATCAATGTTGTGCTTGATTAACCCTCTTAGTAATTTTTCTTTCTGTTCATCAAGGAGCTTTTTGATCTTCTTGCCGATAGCCTTTCGCAAAACATCGGCTTCGCCGAGCGTGTATCCGGCAAGGTCACGAGCAATGCGCATCATCTGCTCTTG
Organism: Candidatus Jorgensenbacteria bacterium; assembly: GCA_011050075.1. Lineage (GTDB taxonomy): Bacteria > Patescibacteriota > Minisyncoccia > UBA6257 > GWB1-50-10 > DRGK01. The sequence goes on along the minus strand of DRGK01000013.1, from coordinate 3,634 downwards.
GTAAATACCGACGCCGTACGTTGATGAAAGAATTGGTTCAAGGTCTGGATGCAGGTATGTTACCTCTTCTTTTCCGAACTTGCGCCGTATGTAGTGCGGAATAAGGTCCATTGGTCCCGGGCGGTACAGTGCGATCATAGCGATAATATCCTCCATTTCAGATGGTTTTAGTTGTTTCAGATATCGTCGCATACCGGATGACTCCAGTTGAAATACGCCGGTTGTTTCCGCTTTCTGGAGCAGTAAAAAAGTTTTTTTATCGTCTAGGGGGAGATTATTGATATCAATTTTTTTACCGTGATACAGTTCAATGAGTCGTAGTGTGTTTTCGATAATGGTCAAGTTGCGAAGTCCCAGAAAATCCATCTTGAGCAGTCCGAGGTCTTCAACGCTGTGCATTTCAAACTGCGTGAGAATGGTATCTTCTCCCTGCGGTGCGCGCTGTAGGGGTACGTCATGTACGAGTGGCTCCGGCGAAATAACGACTCCGCATGCATGCACCGAGGCGTGCCGTGCGACGCCCTCTAATTTTTTTGCCGAATCAATGAGGCGGCGCACATCTTCGTCTTGTTTATACTGCTTTTTTAGTTCGGGCACCGTATCAAATGCAACCTCAATGGATGTATTGAACGGAATGAGTTTTGCAATCTGGTCACAGAGTCCGTACGGGAGACCGAGTGCCCGCCCCGTATCTCTTATGGCGGCCCGAGCCATCATGGTTCCGAACGTTATGATTTGTGCGACGCGGTCATCCCCGTATCGTTCACGCACGTAGGCAATAACCTCGTCGCGACGCGTGTCGGTGAAGTCAATATCAATATCGGGGACCTGTATACGATCAGGATTAAGGAAACGCTCAAAGAGCAAATCGTACGTGAGGGGGTCAATGTTGGTGATGCCGAGTACATACGAGACCAAGCTTCCGGCAGCAGACCCCCGTCCCGGTCCGACTACAATCCCATGTTCTTTTGCCCAGTTAACGATGTCTTGCACAATGAGGAAATAATTGGCAAACCCGGTGCGATTAATCATATCAAGCTCATTTTCGAGGCGCTCCAGTACTTGTGAAGAAGATTTTTTGTATCGATACGGCAAGCGTTTATATACAAGCTCAACAAGATATTCTTGAGCAGTTTTATTTTCAAGCGTCGGAAAATTGGGCATCTTATTTGTGCCCAGTTCTATCTTGACATTACATGCATCTGCGATGACACGCGTGTTTGTAAGTGCTTCCGGTGTACCGGAGAATGTTTTTCCCATTATTTCACCCGATTGCATAGAGAGATTAAACTCTTTTAGAGTCAGACGATCTTTGTCGTCTAATTGATTTCTTGTCTGTACGGCGAGCAGTATTTCGTGTGCTGTTTTATCTTCTTCGTATATGTAGTGAATGTCTTGTGTTGCGACGAGCGGTATGTTTAGCGTATGAGCAACAGTTTTAAGGCGTTCATTGAGTTCAGGAGTGTGTGGTTGGAGTTCTATGTAAAAATCTTTCCCGAACAGTTTTTGATACCAGCGAGCTGCTGCTTCAGCTTCGTCTTTTCTGCCGGCAAGTAAGTGCTTTGCGATTTCTCCAGACTGACATCCCGAGAGACAGATAAGTCCCTCGTGATACATTTCCAAGGATTCGCGGTCTATGCGCGGTTTATAGTAGAAGCCTTCAAGGTTTGCATCGGTCGAGAGTTTGAGCAAGTTATGCCACCCCACGTTGTTTTTTGCGAGTAGTATCGTGTGGTATCGCGCCCTGTCAGCCGGCGCACCTTTATTTTTACGACCATTCGGTGCAACGTATGCTTCGATACCAAGGATTGGTTTGATATGATCTTTCTTTGCTTTTTTGTAAAACTCAATGGCGCCATACAAATTCCCGTGGTCGGTGAGCGCGAGTGCGTCCATATTGTGTTCCTTGGCACCGCGTACCAAGTCGTCTATTTTTGCGAGTCCATCAAGCAACGAATAGTGTGAGTGGACATGGAGATGGACAAAATCTTTCATAGTGTAAGGTTTGTGACGCTTGCCTCTTACAGTATAAGTGATGCGTCTTATGAAGCAAAGGAGTGGACGGTGGTATATAATAGAGGCAATGAGAATAGGCTTGATGAAAGCATTGATGATGGTGAGTGGTTTTTTACTTGCCGTACTTGTTGTTACAGTTCCATACATTGGCCAGATTTCTGCAGTAGAACGGAAGGCGCGCGTCAAGATTAATAATCAAGAAATCGTTGCCGAACTTGCAAGTAATCCTGCGGAAATCAAACAGGGGTTAGCGGGACGACAACGGTTGGGTATCAACGAAGGAATGCTATTTCTGTTTTTTAATAAAACTACAAATCCTTTTTGGATGAAAGGAATGCTCATTTCTATTGATATCATCTGGATTGCAGATGGCCGGATCGTGGGAATTGAACATAATGTACCGCCGCAGCCCGATGCGACGGTGGGAGAATTGATACTATACTATCCTCCCGAACCAATTGACCAAGTGCTTGAGGTAGTTGCCGGACGGGCACGTCTCTTGCGGGCGCGTGTTGGTGATGCTGTGGGTGTTATATCTCTCGTACCCGCGCGTACCCCGCTCAAGTAGGTTCTTGCGCTGAGCGTACATACTGGTAATAATAAAAAGAGAGGAAATAATAATATGGCGAATATAGCAATAAATGGTTTTGGTCGTATTGGAAGATTGTTCTTTAGGCAGGCATTTGGCGTGAAAGATATGAACATTGTTGCAGTCAATGACTTGGGAGACCCGGAAAACCTCGCCTACTTGCTTACACATGACAGTGTGTACGGCAACTGGGATAAATCTGTATCGGTGAAGCATGAGAAGCTTGTTGTAGGTGGTCAGGAAGTTTCGTGTTATCAAATAAGGGATCCCTTGGAACTGCCGTGGAAAAAGTTGGGTGTTGATATTGTAGTAGAGGCAACCGGTATGTTTGAGGAATATGAGAAAGCAAGGGCGCACATTACTGCAGGTGCGAAACGTGTTGTATTGACCGCTCCGGCGAAAGACGCTGATGGTACCGAGGGAGCAACAATTCTTATGGGTATCAATGAGGATACTATGGACAAGGTAATCCTTACTTCTAATGGATCTTGCACGACTAATGCTGCAGCGCCGGTGATTCAGATTTTGAAGGAGACGATCGGTATCAAGAAGGCGATTTTGAATACCGTACATGGATATACAACGAGCCAAAACTTGGTTGATGGACCGTCACGTGGGGGTGATGTGCGCAGAGGCCGCGCGGCGGCAATAAACATTGTGCCGTCAACAACCGGTGCAGCATTGGCAGTCGCTCGTGCAATTCCGGAACTTGAAGGTGTATTTGATGGAATTGCGATACGGGTACCGGTCATCTCCGGTTCATTGGCTGATATTACATTCGTTGCGAATAAAAAAACGACGGTGGATGAGGTTAATGCAGTTTTTAAAAAGGCAGCGGGGGAGCCGCGCTGGGATGGCATCTTTACGGTTACCGACGAACCAATCGTTTCGTCTGATATTATTGGCCGTCCATACGGAGCGATTGTTGATCTATCCTTTACCCGAGTCGTTGATGGCGATTTAGTGAAAGTGCTGTCATGGTATGATAATGAGGCGGGGTACGTTGCAACATTGGTGAAACACGTACTC
>DRGK01000012.1 GCA_011050075.1 Candidatus Jorgensenbacteria bacterium | reverse complement strand
TTTCCGGTACGTGGGACTATGGACCGATGGGTGTTGAGCTTAAACGCAACATTAAGCAGTTATTTTGGAGATCAATCGTTCAGCAGCGCGATAATATTGTTGGTATTGATACGGCAATTCTTATGCACCCGCGTGTCTGGGAAGCATCGGGACATGTGGAAAACTTTACAGACCCTTTACGAGAATGTTCAACATGTAAAAAACGCTTCCGCACAGATGCTCTTGCAACCGAGAAAAATAAAGAAGGGCTCTGTCCAAGCTGTAATGCCCCACTTGGAGAAACGCGGCAGTTTAATCTACTTATGGAAACCTCCCTCGGCGCTGTGGAGAATGACAAGCAGAAGGTGTACTTGCGAGGAGAGATTACACAGGGTGTACACGTCAACTTCAAACAAGTTATGCAGTCCTCCCGAGTTACTATTCCTTTTGGAGTTGCTCAAATCGGCAAAGCATTTAGGAATGAAATCACACCCGGACAACTATCATTCCGCTCACGTGAGTTTGAACAAATGGAGTTGCAATTCTATATACAGCCGAATAAAAAAGAAGCCACACGCTGGTTTGATTACTGGAAACAAGAGCGTATGAGCTGGTATCAATCACTTGGACTCTCTAAAAAGCTTCTTCGGTTCCGTGAACATAAGCCCAATGAACGTGCACACTACGCGCAGAGTGCGTGTGATATTGAGTTCAAGCTTGGTAATGAGTGGAAAGAAATGGAAGGAATTCACAATCGCGGGGACTGGGATCTGCGCCGTCATCAAGAATACTCGGGAGAAGACATGCGATACTTTGATCCGGAAAGTAAGGAGAGGTATATACCATGGGTCATTGAAACGTCCGGTGGGGTAGACAGAGCAGCACTCTTTTTCCTTGCCAGCGCGTATAATGAAGAAAAAACCGATAAAGAGATACGCATCGTACTGAAACTCCATCCGCAACTTGCGCCGTACAAAGTTGCGATATTTCCACTACTCTCCAACAAACCCGAGTTAGTTACATTGGCGCGGTCCGTCTACGACGACTTAAAAGTTATGTGGATGGTTGATTGGGACGACCGAGGCAATATCGGCAAACGATATCGGTATCAAGATGAGGCAGGAACGCCATACTGCATTACTGTTGATTTTGATAGTTTAAACCAGAATGATGTTACGGTACGAAATCGAGACACTATGAAGCAGGAACGTGTATTAATTTCCGAGCTTCCTGATTATCTCACCAACAAACTAAATACTTCTAATAATGTACTCATTTGAACGTCAGACTCTCAGTAACGGCACAGAGCTTATTCTCGTACCAAAGAAAAGCAGTCCTATCAGTGCTATTATGGTGCTCGTAAGAGTTGGCTCCCAGTACGAAACTAAGAATATAAACGGCGTCTCTCACTTCCTTGAGCATATGATGTTCAAGGGCACTAAAAATCGCCCAAAGGCAATTGATATCAGTTCCGCGCTTGATGGGCTCGGAGCGGAATATAACGCGTTTACCAACCAAGAATTCACCAGCTATTATGCAAAGGTGCAACATACATCTTTTTCTGAGGCAGCTCACATAATTGCAGACTTATATCTCAATCCAACGCTTCCAAAGGAAGAAATTGAAAAAGAACGAGGCGTCATTATTGAAGAAATTAATATGTATGAAGATACGCCTGCACGCCGCGTACAGGAATTATTTATACAGGTACTCTATGGTGATCAACCGGCCGGGTGGGATATTGCAGGGAGAAAAGAGGTTATTCGCACACTCAGTCGTGATGATTTTCTCTCATATCGCAACACTCATTACATTTCGGGAAATACCATTCTTATCATTGCCGGCAACTACACACCCAAAACTACCAAGGATATAGTCCGGTTATTTGAACAATTACCTCCCCAACCGCCAACACCTCTTCCCGCAGTGAGTGAATCACAGAAAAAACCTGCAGAACTTGTACAGTTTAAAGATTCAGAGCAAACACACGTTGTGCTCGGCTTTCGGACATGTGATATTCATGACCAGCGCCGATTCGCGCTTGAGGTACTCGCAGACATTCTCGGTGGTGGCATGAGTTCACGTCTGTTCCAGCGAATTCGTGAACAACTTGGCGCTGCATATTATGTGAGTGCCGACGCTGACTTATATACTAACCATGGTTACCTTCGCGCACGCGCCGGTATAGACGGTGCTAAGACTGAAGTAGTTATCCGTGCTGTTCTTGAAGAGTTTGTCCGATTTCGTGAAGAAAGCATTGGAGACGAAGAGCTCAATCGAGCAAAGCGGCATATTACCGGTAAGCTTCTGCTTTCACTTGAGGCTGCTGAAGAAATTGGTTATTTCTACGGCATGCAGGTTGGTATGGGACTGAAGCCTATACAGCCGCAAGAACTCACAAAACACATTAACACAGTAACAGCAATGGATATCAGGGCCGTTGCAAATGATTTTTTTCACAACGCGGGACTCAACTTCGCGCTCATTGGACCATTTAAAGACAAAAGCTTTATTGATATACTGAATACATGAAGATGATACGCATTGAGATTGGATGGAACACTATTTGGCAGATACTCGTTCTTGTTGGTATGTTGCTTCTGCTTTATGTTGCTCGGGAAGCGTTAGGAATACTTTTCGTTGGTGTTATCTTTTCGCTTGGTCTGGATCCTGCTGTTACATTCCTGGAAAAAAGGGGAGTGCACCGTATCATTGGAACTATTTTAGTGTTTTTGATTTTGCTTCTTTTCTTTGCTACCGCAATGTTTTTCATTATTCCTACTGCTATTACAGAAGCGGGTGATTTTATAGTATATTTCAACGATACGTTTTCTCAATTTTTTGGCATCGGTATACCCGAAGCAGCTATCCAGGACATTAACACGAGCTTAAATAGAGCAATTAGTTTTATCACCTCCTCAAATATTTCTCTGGGTGGCGCAATCTCCAACGTGTTCAAAACCATAATTCTTGTCGTATCGGCAATCGTTATCTCGTTCTATCTTTCAATTGAAAAAAATGGACCTGAGCGCCTGCTACGTATGGTTCTTCCTCAAATCTACGAGAAAACGGCACTTGAAGTATTCAAACGCTTCAAAAACAAGGTGCGCCATTGGCTCCTGGCTCAACTCGGCCTCAGTTTGGTTATTGGAATTATCGTTAGTGTTGGACTATGGCTCCTTGGTGTAGAATATGCACTCACGCTCGGATTGCTCGCGGCTGTTTTCGAACTCGTACCCGTCATCGGACCTATCATCGCGGGAAGCGTCGCGCTCCTTATTAGTCTCTCTGAGTCTTTTTCTCTCGCGTTGTACGTACTTATATTCTTCTTTCTTGTCCAGCAACTGGAAAACAATATCCTCGTTCCGCTCGTGTATCGAAAGCTCGCTCGGGTTCACCCTATTATGGTGCTAGTTGCACTGCTCGCTGGTGGGCAAGCAGCAGGATTTTTCGGAATGCTTCTCGCGGTACCGATTGCTATTCTCGTACAGGAGGTGTTTTCATACATTGCTGAACGTAAGGCACGAGATACGGGCTTGGGAATATAGTGAATGAAGCTCTTCGACTCGCACACGCACATCCAGTTTGCGGCGTTTGAAAAAGACCGTGAAGAAGTTATTGCTCGCACCCTCAAAAAGGGTGTTGGTTGTCTCGTGGTCGGAACTCAGAAAGATACCTCTCAATTAGGCGTTGAGCTTGCAAATACATACGACCACATTTATGCCGCCATTGGGCTGCATCCTGTTCATACACACCGTTCATATCACGATCCACAAGAACTCGGCGGTGGAAAAGGATTTACCAGTCGCGAAGAAGTTTTTAACACAGAACACTACACTGCACTCGCTCAAAACGAGCGAACGGTTGCTATTGGCGAGTGCGGGCTGGATTACTTCAGAATCAGCGCTTCCGCTGAGAATGCAGCGCATAAAGAACAACAAGAGCTTGAAATTAAGGAGAGGCAAAAAGATGTTTTTGTACAACACATAGAGCTGGCGAAGGATGTGAGCAAGCCGCTCATGTGCCACTGCCGCCCATCAAATAAAACACAGGATGCATACGAAGACCTGCTCGAAATACTCACGCCTCATGCCGCAGATCTTTCCGGTATTGTCATACATTTTTTTGTCGGCTCACTAAAGACCGCCGAACGTTTCATGCAACTTGGTGCATATTTCACATTCGGTGGAGTCATTACCTTTACCAACGACTACGATAATGTTATCAAGGCTATTCCTATGGAACGCATACTCATTGAAACCGACGCACCGTACGTTACGCCAACTCCACACCGCGGTAAACGCAATGAACCAATATACGTCATTGATGTCGCCAAGCGCATGAGTGAACTCAAACAGCTTCCACTCAAAGATCTTTCCACACATATTCTTAAAAACAACGAAACGGTCTTTGGTATACAGCTCACTTAATACGTTTTACAATGCAGTACACAGCCCATGAAACGGTATGCATTTAGAAATATAGAGAAAAAGTGGCAGAAGCAGTGGCGTGAGGACGGTACGTACGAACCAAACATTGGTAACGCTAAAAAGCCATTTTATAATCTTATGATGTTTCCATACCCTTCTGCTGAGGGGTTGCATGTGGGAAATGTATATGCTTTCACCGGTGCCGACATCTACGGCCGATTCAAGCGTATGCAAGGATATGACGTGTTTGAGCCTATCGGCCTTGATGGATTCGGTATTCATTCTGAGAACTATGCACTCAAGATCGGCACGCATCCTATGGAGCAGGCGAAAATTTCTGAGAAACGCTTCTATAAACAGCTTGAGGCGATTGGGAATGGGTTTGCGTGGAACGAGCGGCTCGAAACCTATGATCCCACCTACTATCGCTGGACGCAGTGGATATTCACTCAGATGTGGAAGCACGGTCTTGCATACCGTAAGGAGCAGTCGGTCAACTGGTGCCCTTCGTGTAAAACAGTACTCGCCGATGAACAGGTTATTAATGAACACTGTGAGCGTTGTAATTCGACCGTAAAAAGCCGAGAACTTGAGCAGTGGTTTTTCCGCATTACGAAATATGCAGAACGACTGCTCAATAATCTTGAGAATATTGACTGGTCCGAGCGCGTGAAGATCGCACAGCGCAACTGGATTGGCAAAAGCGAAGGCGCTCTCATTAAATTTGAAATACAATCTAAAACCAAAAAACTAACATCTAACACCTATGTAGAGGTATTCACAACGCGTCCTGACACACTCTTTGGTGCAACGTATGTAGTACTCGCACCAGAACATGAACTTGTCTCAAAATTGCCAATTAAAAATCAGGAGGAAGTTAAAAAATATATAAAACATACTAAGAGTAAAACAGAGCAAGAACGCATTGAGCATAAAGACAAAACCGGCGTGGAACTTGTAGGAGTAAAAGCGATCAATCCCGCAAACAAAGAATTGATTCCTATTTTTATTGCGGATTATGTACTTCCATCATACGGCACCGGTGCTATTATGGCAGTACCGGCACATGATACACGGGACTGGAAATTCGCAAAAAAGTTTGATCTTCCCGTTAAAATGGTTATTTGCACACATTATCCGGCACCGACCTGTCCTGTATTGGAAGAAGCGTATGAGGGTGATGGTCACCTCGTTGACTCAGGAAGATTTGATGGAATGAAGTCAAAAGAAGCGATGCGGAAAATCACAAAGTACGTCGGTGGCAAATATAAAACGCAGTATCGCATCCGCGACTGGCTTATTTCCCGCCAGCGGTACTGGGGAGTTCCTATTCCGATGATTTTCTGCAAAGCGTGTGCTGCGGATAAGAAAGGGGAACAAAAAGATATGCCCGGCTGGTATACAGTACCAGAGAAAGATCTCCCCGTTGAACTTCCGCACATTGAAAAGTTTCGTCCAGAGGGAACCGGAAAGTCCCCACTTGCTTCGGTGCCCGAGTTTTATGAAACAACGTGTCCTGGTTGCAACGAAGTGGCACGGCGTGAAACAGATGTTTCCGATACTTTTTTAGACTCCGCATGGTATTATCTCCGCTATCCTTCGGCTTCAGACAAACAACACGCATGGAATCCAAAAACCACTAGAAAATGGCTTCCCGTTAACCTGTATACCGGAGGTGCAGAACACTCCGTGCTCCATCTTCTGTATGTACGGTTCGTTGCACTCGCACTGCAGGACATGAAACTCCTCTCCTTTCCCGCAATAAGCGGGGAAGAACCATTCCCGAAGTTTCGTGCGCACGGCCTGATTATTAAAGATGGGGCAAAAATGTCCAAGTCACGAGGGAATGTAGTAAATCCAGACGAGTACATAGAGCGTTTCGGCGCAGACACGCTGCGCATGTATCTGATGTTCCTCGCACCATTTGAAGAAGGGGGCGATTTCCATGATGCGGGTATACTGGGAATAGTTCGTTTCCTGGACAGAGTGTGGAAACTATTTCAGTCGTTACATACCGAGAACCAGATGCCAGAAAAAAAGAAAGATGTACTGCTACAGCGAATACTCCATAAAACCATCAAGAAGGTGTCTGAGGATATTGAAGTATTGAAGTACAACACGGCTATTAGTGCATTAATGGTGCTCCTTGGTGCAATAGAAGAACACAGGAGCCATTTGTCAGTTGCAAATCGTCAGTTGTTTTTAAAACTCCTCGCTCCTTTTGCGCCACACATAACCGAGGAATTGTGGTATGAGCTCGGTAATAAAACCTCAATTCATACTGAGCCGTGGCCAAAATATAGTCCTAAATTTATCAAAGAAGACATGTTCGAGCTTGTGATTCAGGTGAATGGTAAGGTGCGCGACACCATTACGTTGCCGCGCGGCATAACGGAGACAGAAGCGAAAAAAGCCGCGCTCGCCTCTGAAGCAATTCAGAAACACCTCAACGACAGGAAGTTAAAGAAAGTGGTGTTTGTTAAAGACAGGCTCATTAATTTTGTTGTATAAAAATCATGGCGGTGGGGGTGGGATTCGAACCCACGATACCCTTTCGGGCATACCGCATTTCGAGTGCGGCGCCTTCGACCGGACTCAGCCACCCCACCTACCTGTGCCCCTGCCCCGAATCGAACGGAGATCTAGCCCTTAGGAGGGGCTTGTTCTATCCCTTGAACTACAGGGGCAAATGAGGAGAAAGATTGAAATGTAAGTTTCTATCTTTTCCGAATGCCGCTCCTGCAAGTATAGCTTACAGGAGCAAATGAGGAGTAAATAGGAAAGACTCTTTTGTTATACAATACGATACAATAAGAGTAAATCCCTTCACCCTTTATTTTATTGTATAAAAGGTAAAAGACAAACCTATGCGTAGACGACTAGGCCAACATTTCTTGAAAAATGAGCGGAAAATTAAGCAGTTTGTAGATGCGCTTGATCTAGAAAAACACGACATAGTTATAGAAATCGGCCCCGGACATGGTGAGGTAACCAAAGAAATTATTCACTCTGGCACTTTCAAAAAACTTGTTCTTATAGAGCGAGACGAAAAACTCGCAACGGCGCTCAGGAAAAAATTTAGCGACGATGGCCGCATAGAAATTGTCACCGACGATGCTCTAAAAATACTGCCGCAGATTACCAAAACATTAGACGCCGGTACCTACAAACTCGTTGGGAATATTCCATTTTACATCACCGGTCGTCTCCTGCGCATAATAAGCGAATTGGAGTACAAACCAACAATTACCATACTCGGTATCCAAAAAGAGGTTGCGGAGCGCATTTCAGCTCAACCACCGCGTATGAATCTACTCGCCGCAAGCGTACAATTCTGGGCTGACGCACAGATCATAACCACCATTTCACGCACCGACTATCAGCCACAACCGGAAGTGGATGGCGCAGTAATAAAACTAACAACCAAGGAACAAAAAATAACGACCGGAGAGACCGAAAACTACTACAAATTTATTAAAACCCTCTTTAAACAGCCGCGAAAAACTATTCTCAATAATTTATCCGCGGAAATTACTGAAACTACTAAGGAAAAAGTCTCGGTAAAACTGAAACGAGCGGGACTTGATCCTGGTATGCGTCCTCAAGAACTCTCTGCGAGCGTAGTTAAGGACCTTGTACACACGTTCTCATATGAAAATTAATGTATTTAGTATAAGTGCTATTGTAAAATGAACCACAAAAGCCGGGACAAAAGACTTTGTCTTAAAAGAAAGGTAGCAGAATAGTAAACTTGCAAAAAAAGCGAAAGGAATCTCAAGTAGGGGCTTCGTAATATGAAACAGAGCGAACACGCTACTCGTTATCCAAAAACTGTGGTATCCAACTTTATGAAACAGTCCCCAGAAAAGAAATCCGCGGAATAGAAATTCTTCAGCTATATAATATACAAAGGACAGGACCACGCTCGTTAATAAAAAGTTCCCTATAGAAACACTTTGCAAAGTATAAAATTCTCGGAATGAATCTTGTGTTCCAAAGAAAACCATAACAGGAGTAAGAATAGTTATTGAAAGAAATGTAAGTAGGACGGCTTTACTCTTATTTTTTGGTAATATCCATCCATAGTCTTCAATTTTTTCTTTGAAAACGAACCAGATTACTATAAGCGAGACCATCAACATCCACACCATGGCTCCAAATACGGCAAAAATCTCATAATATGGACCTTCGTGTAGTTGAAAAGGATTAATATTGGCAAGAAAAACCAAAACAATCGTAAGAAGAACTAATCCTCCTGGCAGTTTTAAAAGCTTCGTAAACATTGACATAATACGCAGTTAGGAACGTTACATAAATCGTGTATAATTATCATAACATGCTGTATTCCATGCGAAATAAAAGGAAAATTGCGGCTTTTGTTATTCTCCTTGCAGGGTTAGCGGCAAGTGTGTTTATAATCACTCCTCAAAAGAGTAAAGTGGACGAGCGTAATGCTTCTGTGGTTGCTGCTCGTGCAAATGATAATCCAAGTTTCCAGTTTGAATCAGGCGATTTAAGACCTAAAACCGCCAAAGTTTCAATTACGCCAGAACTAAACGAAGAAAGTTCTGATAATCTCACCGAGCTTCTAACGCTGTCATTCACCAATAGCCTACTTGAAAGTGGTGGAGAAGTTATACTCTCTGAAGAGGGGGTGACACAGGCACTTCAGGAGGCAACAGCGCGCCCTCTCGATTATCCCCAATTCACCACAAAGGACGTTGTCGTTTCATTAGATGATTCTATAGAAAATCAAATCGCTTATATAAAGTCATTGGATACACTTTTGTGGGAACATTTTAGTGAATTTGAGGGTGAGAACACGGTTACCGCTCTTGACGCTTTCTTTCAAGAGGGTGACTCGCGACTGTTGGACAGCCTAATTAATACCATACCTGCCTACCTTGATGATCTTCTGGAACTTGAAACGCCGGGTATATGGAAAGAGCTTCATGTTCAGGTGTTGAATCTGTGGCAGGAAAAGCTCGCTATTTACCAAGGGGTTCTCAGTTTCAAGTCTGACCCGGCTAAAACATACGTTTCTTTGCAGCTGCTTCCAATCGCTATTCAGAAAGAGCAAGATATCCAGTCAATAATGAATCAGTTCTATGAAGAACTGTTAGCTGAATTATAATAATTTATGGGAAAACAAGCACTTGCCAGCTTCTTGCTATTAATTATGCTGCTCACGGGAGTTGCATATCCCTTGCGTGCAAATGCCGTTCTCGGAGTCATTGATATAGGTATTGATTTACCGAAAGTTGGAGAGTGGTTAACGGATACCTTGATAAAGACTGTTATAGAAACGTTCAAGAAGCGGCTTCTTGATATGATTACCGACAGCATCGTAACATACATTAAAGGGGAGGAAGATCCTCGATTTATTCAAAACTTTGAAGGTGTCATAGGCGACGCATTCCAGGCCGCTGTCGGCGACACTGTCTTAGAGCTTGATATGGCAAATCTTTGTTATCAACCATCCAGATTTAAGCTGAGAGTCGAACTTATGCAGCCCATTTTTTCACAACGGGTGAGTTGTACGCTAGACGATATCGTGAAAAATATTGGAGCTTTCAAAAACGACTTTAAAACGGGGGGCTGGATTGCATATCAAGAGTCGCTTAAGCTACAAAATACTCCCTCAGGGATATCCCTGCTCACCCAAGACGAGCTTCTAAGAAGAACAAATAGTAGGACCGAAACAGCTCGCTACGAAGCAACAATTGGCGCAGGTTTTCTTGGACAGAAGCGGTGTAATCAATGGAAGGTTATCACCGCTTATACGGACGAAGGGGGGAATGAGTGGACTATTGGTATGACGGCTTCCGGATCGGGAGTTTACGATAATACTCCAGATGGAATTCCATACACAGGGAAGACCGACCGACCAATTGGTTCAAATTGGGGGTGCACACAACCAGAAACCATTACACCGGGTAAGGTCGCATCCGAAGCCATCACACAGGCTCTCTTTGCTGATATAGCATATTTGCAAAACTCGGAAAGTCTTCAACAAATTCTTGCTGCGGCAATTAATGCAGGAATTAATCGTTTGACCAAAGAAACCGTGCAAGGGCTTGCATATGCGACGACAGAACGCAATTATACCCAACAAAAAAACTGTGATGATTTGGAGGGTGGTGTGAAAGTAGCATGTAAGGCTGTTGGACCTATTTTAAAAATAAGGGAAAGTCTACAGAAATTCTTCAGTAAGAAACTAAGTAGACACATAGCGACAGACGCAAAAGAACAGATAGAGGAAGGCGTAGAAACAATTAGAGACACTCAAGTTCTTAATGACGAGTTGATGGAGAAGCTCGGTGAGTTGAGAACGTGCTTTGAAAACAAGGGAGAAACAATTGCCATCGGTGAGAATCAGTTTTCTGATATTGATACTGAACTCGCGACTGCATTTAATCAATATACGGAAGCGGTCAAGCTGCTCGATAATGTAACAATAGATACATTAAGCAGAAACGCCGACCTCCGCGTTCAGATAACATCCTCAACGCTCAACTTTGAACAGTTCTTTAATTCTATTGAAGGCTTACAAGGGCTTGAAATAAGCGCAACCAATGTCTCAAGCACAATCGCAGAAGCCGAAAAACGAGGTTCGTTTATCGGTGTTTCTTCTTTGGATATGTCAAAACTTGAGTTGTTAGTGCGAAAGGTGGTGGAAAAAGTGCTCGTCGGAACAGTCTCGGTTGGGAGTTCAATGAAAGATGTTGAGCTTACCTTTAACTCGTTGAATAGAAAAATAAATGACAAGGCAAAATGGGTAACAAGAGGAACAAACTTTGAACGCCGAACTTCTCTTAAGGAGTGGGCCGAGGCATCGCTTGAGCCACCTCTTGGTATAACAGCCGTGTTCCAAGAAGAAATAGATCTTCTTTTTAGAAAAGCAAGAACTGCTTTAGCCCAGTGTGAAGAAAGCGAATAGTAAATAAATGAACCGTTTTCTAAAAAATAAGACATCTATAGGCTTCGGTCTCTTGGCACTACTTCTTCTCTTACCGCAACCGGTACACGGTCAGCTCTTCAAGATAGGCGGTGACACCGTTGCTTTTGTTATTAAGATACTCGGCGCGATCGCAGGTTTCATTATCGGCATCCTCCTCTCTTTTGCGGGAGGACTTGTTGATATAGCCTTCGGTCTTAATATGGATTTCCTTAGCGATGAGAATACTCTTATTACGATTGGGTGGGGTATTGTGCGAGATATTGCTAATCTTGGTTTTGTCTTAGTAATAATCATTATTGCTTTCACAACGATTATTCGCTTCAAAGAGTATGAAGCTAAGAAATTACTCCCAAAGCTCATTGCCGCGGCTATCATCGTAAATTTCAGCTTCGTTATAGCAATTACTATCATCAATTTCTCCAACGTATTTACAAATTTTTTTCTTAAAGAAAGAATCGGCGCGGAAACCTCAAGCATTTCTACGGTCATTACCGGCGCGTTTCAGCCGCAACGTCTTAATCTTGAGGGTGTCGCAGGTGCGGGTGAGGACCCTCTTCCGCCTGATCCTTCCAGCGCAAAAGCGGGGGGAAGTATTTTCTTCAGTGAAGCAGCAATTACGGATATTACAAAAACTGTTTTTACGGTTATTTTTACCGGTCTCACCGCATTTGTCTTTTTTGCTCTCGCATTTATGCTCCTTGCTCGTTTTATTATACTATCACTTCTTATTATTTTAGCTCCCATAACGTGGTTATTCTGGATACTTCCAGGTCTATCAAAATATTTTAATGACTGGTGGAGCAGTTTCTTTAAATGGGTATTCTTTGCGCCCGCAATATCTTTTTTCATCTTTCTTACACTTACGAGCGCGGAGGCTCTTGCAGATAGGTCAAGCATTCCCAATATACAGCCCGAACTTGGGGGTGTTCTGGGACAGGGGTCCCAAATGTTGGTCATTGCTGCACTGCTTATGGGAGGGCTTATTGCGGCTAATAAAATGGGTATTGCGGGTGCTGGGGCGGCAATAAAGATGGCGCAAGGAGCAGGTAAAACGAGCCGGAAGTGGGCTCAGAAACAGGCGATTGGGGCAGCAAAAGTTCCCCTTGGAGCCGCCGGAGCACTTGGTGGAGCGCTCGGCCGAAGAGCCCTCACTGCAGGAACCAAGACCAACGAAAGGGGTGAAACAACCTCTTTTGCAGAGCGAGCGGCGGGCGGACTTGCTCGAATTCCTGGTGTAGGAAGAGCGTTCAGGGGAACTGCTGAACGTATCGGTAAAGCAAAGGCGGGCTTGGCTGATATTGTTAAGGAACGTCAGAAAGGGCTTGGAAATATTACGAACGCAGATCTTGACAATAGAGCAGGGTTTGCAGGGCCTATGGCTAATCCAATTAATGCTGCAGCAACCGCGGCAGAGCTTGCTGAACGCGGACGGATGGATAAAATAAGCCCGGAAAGCCGAGACAGGTTATTCAAAGGCGTACGTGACACCGGGACATCAAAAAACATCTTATCGACCAGACCCGACTATGCAGAGCAACTTGGCTCAACTATTCAGGAAACTGTAAGCGGTATTAGGGCAGACAAGGCAGCAGACATAGACAAGGGTGCACTCAAAAATCCTGAGGTCTTCACTAGTCTTTCACATCCTCAACTCAAGCGCATTAGTTCACACGGCTCTCCAGAACAAAAAGAAGCCCTGGAGAAAGGATGGGAAGAAGGAGAGAAAAAGATGAACAAGAAAGAGTTGTCCGCCGAGGAACGCAAACAACTTAGAGCGAACAGGAAATTCATCCAAGCTAATCCTAATTTGCAAGCATAACTATGGCTATTACACTCGCACAAAGTTCTCTCCAGAATACTCTCCAAGAAGTCCCTGAGGATATCCGCAGTTGGATTAGTTCAGAGAAAACCACCTACTTTATGATGGAGCTTAATGAAAAACTGGGGCTTCGAGAAGAACGGGTTCGTATTATTCCGCGGCTTCTTCTCCGATTAGAAGTTAAAGACCTTCACGCGGCAGAATTCGTTGATGCAATATCTCAAGAACTCACCATTGGACCGGAAAAAGCAAAATCCATTGCTATAGAGCTCAAAGAAAATATACTGAAGCCAATAGAAGCGTCCCTCTCCGACTGGGATATTAACATTGACCTCATTGACGTAGAAGGAGGTATCGCACTTAAAAAAACTAAAGCCACGACTTACCAGAAGGAAGGTGTCACCAAAGAACGAGTGTCAAAAATAAAAGAGGAGGAAATTGTTCCGCTGGCACCAATTACGTCGCAGGAACCAAAGATCATCCACCAAGAAGAGCGGGTTTCTGTTTCAAAAACAAAAACTCCGCGGAGAAGTTTTATTCTTTCCCCCGGCATATTCAAACAAAAAGGAGTAATAAAAAGCGAGACGCCTGTCGCTCGTATTACTACACCAAAAAAGAAAGGAGGTAGTCACACGGTTCACTATAGTGAACTGCGTACGCCCGTGCCGGGTGGTATGATGGGAGAAGGATTCATAGACCTCACTAAACTCGGTCCTGCGAGCAAAGGGGCTATACCGTATCAAAACATCCCACCACAAAAAAGTGAGCAAGGGACGCAACGGTCGCCCTCACTAAAAAGCGGTGGGGTTGCGAAGCAGAAAAAGGAACGAGGACCGAAACTTGATGGAAACACCGTTGACCTTCGTAACACTAATACCTAAAACCCAACACCTATAACTTATTTCATGCCCCAGTTTCAAGTTCCACAATTTATTGAAGAAAAACCTAAAATTGTTGGGCCGCTTACGCTCACTCAGTTTTTCTACATAGGCGGCGCGGCCGCTATAGGTATTCTCGCGTTCTACACTATAAATATTCCTTTTTTATCCTTTCTTATTGCCGCAATTGTCGGTGCGGTAGGTTTAAGTTTAGCGTTCGTAAAAATAAATGGCTTGCCCCTACCATCACTCATTGGCGCCGCACTCACGTACTGGCAGAAACCTAAACGCTACGCATGGAAACGAGAGTTGCCAACTGTAACTATAGACGCCTCAAGCGCTGAAAGAATCCACGTCATGCGACAAAACATGAGCCTGCAGGAAAAGATAAAAACCGCAGCACTGAACGTTACCACTGGCGCCATTCCACTTTTCAGGAAAAAAGATAAGCAAAGAGGGCAAAGAAATGAGTATCAGGTTGTTTCTTATCTCACCGGCGAAAGGCGACTTGCAAAACGAGTTGACTATAAAGAAAATACATAAACCCTATAAAGTATTCAGGTAAACAAGTACAATAGAAATAACCATGGCTGAACAGATAGCGGCATCGCAACAATTTGTTGTTATAAAAGAAATTAAAAACGGTGTTTTATACCTCAAGCAAGGTGGCTTGCGTAAGGTATTAATGGTAAATGGCATTAATTTTGACCTCAAATCCCAAGAAGAGCAGCAACTCACACTGAATAGTTTTCAAAGCTTTCTGAACGCTTTAGATTTCTCTATACAGTTCTTTGTTCATTCACGCAAGATAAATATCAGCGCATACCTTGAAAAAATTGAAGCGCGGAAAGTGGAAGAACCAAACGAACTACTTCAGCTGCAAATAGAAGAGTATGGTGAATTTATCAGTTCATTCGTCGAAAAAAACCCTATCATCTCAAAAGACTTCTTTGTCGTGATTCCATATGATCCCATTGTGGTTGTTGAGCAAGCAAAAAAGAATATTCTCGGGCTATTCTCAAAATCAAAAAAACAAAACAAAGACAAGCAAGTAACAGACGGTGCCCCTAAACATGTTGAGCAGCTTAACTATCGCGTTGACGAGGTTACCGCCGGACTTGAGCAGATTGGCTTACACACAACCCCCCTTAATGATGATGAGTTGACAGAGCTCTACTACAATCTCTACAATCCTCAACTTATCGAGCGTCGCAGAGCTGAATCACAAACAAAAGAATGATAGTTCTCTTTACTCGTCACAAATCATATGCCTGATATTAAAGTACCTCAGCCAAATAAGCCTTTAGAAGAGGATATTGTTAATGTCGTTGCGCCAGCGGGAATTGAGGAAACATCAAATCATATCAAGTTGGGTAATTATTTTGCGAAAACATTCTTTATTTTTACCTACCCGCGATATATCTCAAGCGGTTGGTTTTCTCCCATTATCAACCTCGCCGAAATGATGGACGTCAGTATTCACGTACATCCTATGGATACTCCTCTCGCGCTACGCGGCTTTCAAAAGAAAGTGGCGCACATAGAAGCAGAGCTCTCCGAACGCCAAGACAAGGGGTTGGTGCGCAGTCCTCGACTTGAGACCGCGTATCGCGACGTGGAGAAACTTCGCGACGATCTCCAACAAGGAACTGAACGGCTCTTTAAGGTTGGAGTATATATGACTGTGTACGGCTCAAGTATTGAACAACTCAACAAGCTTGAGCAGGTTATTATTTCCACGCTTGAGGCAAAACTAGTGTATATCAAACCTGCGCTCTTTCGGCAAATGGACGGCTTCACTACCGTACTCCCCGTTGGTCAAGATAAATTAAGCATACATACGTCTCTCAATACCGGTCCCGTTTCCTCTCTTTTTCCTTTTGTGTCCCCTAACCTTACCTCTGATGAGGGGGTGTTGTACGGAGTCAATATGCACAATAATTCGCTGATTATTTTCGATCGCTTTGCGCTACCAAATGCAAATCAAGTTGTGTTCGCCAAGTCAGGCGCCGGAAAGTCGTACGCAACAAAACTAGAAATACTGCGAACGCTCATGATGGGCACCGACGTTATTGTTATTGACCCGGAAAATGAGTATCAAAATCTCGCGAATGCCGTTGGTGGCAGTTTTTTCAAGATATCACTCACTTCGCCGCATAACATTAACCCGTTTGACATACCGCTTATCCCGGAAGACGAGGATCCGGCGAACGTATTCAAATCGCACGTTTTAAACCTCACCGGACTTATTAAACTTATGGTTGGAGAGCTTTCTCCGGAGGCAGATTCGTTGCTCGACCGTGCAATCATTGAAACATACGCCGCACGCGATATTACTGCAGAAACTTTTGGTACAAATAAGGAGCTTGACCCGCCCCTCTTGGAAGACTTGCAAACCATTCTCCAGAATACCGAAGGGGCGGAAGGAATTGCCCAGCGCTTGGAAAAATATGTGCGTGGTTCGTATGCCGGATTCACAAATAATGCTACGGATGTTGATATATCCAATCGCTTCATCGTGTTTTCAATTCGTGACCTTGAAGAAGAGTTGCGGCCTATCGCAATGTATATTGTGCTTAATTTTGTATGGACGCTTGTGCGTTCTGAGCTCAAGCGCCGGTTGCTCATTATAGATGAAGCGTGGTGGATGATGCAGTACAAATATAGCGCTGCATTTCTTTTCGGACTGGCAAAACGGGCTAGAAAATACTACCTTGGACTTACCACTATCACTCAAAACGTGGAGGATTTCTTTAACTCGGAGTACGGAAAACCTATTATTACCAATTCTTCACTTCAATTGCTTATGAAACAGTCTCCTGCAAGTATAAATGCAGTCGGAGACGCTTTCGGTCTCACTGACAGTGAGAAGTCATTCTTATTAGAAGCGCGTGTAGGAGAGGGATTGTTTTTTGTAGGGCTTAAACACGTTGCAATGAAAATAGTAGCTTCTTATACTGAAGACCGGATAATTACCACGGACCCCGAGCAGGTACTTGAGTTGAAAAAATCACAACAAAAATAAATTATGGGCGAACATAGTAAATTTTCAACAGCGGAGGTGGTTATCGGAGGAATGTTTACGCTCTCAATAGATATTGTCTCAGCATTGCTGGACATTATCCCGGCCATAGGGTGGTTTATTGCTACGCTACTTCAGGCGGCAACAAGCTTCAGCACCACATTATGGTTGATGTTCAAGGGAGGTAAAAAAGCGATGGGTCTGGAGCGGCAATTAATAAAACAGTTTTCAAATGTACTTCCTTTCGTTCCTACTACGTTTGCCGCATTTATAATTGAAACAAGACTTCACAATAACCCTAAATTAGCGCAAAAAATGGTAAGGTCGGTAGTCAAACCAGCAAAATGAGTACACTTCATAAAACATTAATATTTACTGTCTGTTGCGGGCTTCTCGTTGCTGGCTACCTTCTACCAATGGCGTTCGCTCAGGCGCCCTCACCACAAGTTATTTTCACGTGGCAGGCCCATAATTTTTATCCGTCAAACTACTCAGGCAAAGCAGCCGCCACTATTAATACCTCTATTGTCATCTCAGCAACCGTTATACGAAACAACAGGTTTGTAGATACTTCTAAGGCAAATTTTATATGGTATATAGACGGAAGGTTTTTCAGTCGCGGCAGCGGACTAAGTGAAATAGTACTTAAAATCAACAAGCTGCGCGGCGATGAGTATTTTGTACGAATGAGCATTGACTTAGACGGAGAAAGAATCGAGGGTTCTTTCACGGTTCCCGTTTCAGGCCAGCGCACGGTAATTGAAATGCCCAGTCCTAACAATATAGTGTTTAGAAAGAGGCAGATAGTTTTCCATGCGGTGCCTTATTTTTTCAACGTTGTCTCTTTTGATAATTTCGAGTTCTTCTGGAGCATTGATAATCAGAATCAGCCAAAGCAGAGAAGTAATCGCCTTGTTTTAGATATAGGTGATTCCCCCTATTTATCAGGAGAGGAAGTTCTAATATCTAATATAACGTCAAACTCCCTTAATTCGATTGAAACAACAAGGTCAAATGTTAGATTAACGATACGGTAGAAATCTATGAAAAAACTAATTTTTCTCTTTTTCCTGTTTATTCTTCTTGTCCCGTTAACTGTCGTGTGGGCGCAAGAACCCGTAGTTTTTGAGCTTCCTGAAGCGGGTTCAACAAACATTGTTGAGTATATTAACAGTTTCTATATGTCAGCGGTCGCTATTGCCGGTCTTGCTGCCGTAGTAATGATAGTTATTGGGGCTATTTACTACGTGGTCTCGGGAGGGAGTCAAGATAAGCAGCGTGAGGGAAAAGATATTATAACCTCAGCTGTGTGGGGCTTGGTACTGCTCCTCGGCGCTTACACAATTCTAAACACTATAAATCCCGAGCTGGTAGATCTCAGTCCACCGGGTGGAGAGGGGATTACTATATATTCCTGCGGAGAAAAAAATCCTGTCAAAAACGAATGTGGGGAGGGGAAACGGCCCATAAAAGATCCCGATGACCCTGAAGCGACCCCGCAATGTTGTGTTCCCGGTCTTGGGTATGGTCTAACAGCAGGTTGTCCTAAAGATATAATGAGTGATTGTGCTTCGCCGGTCACGTGGTCCAGTGATATGAAAATACCGAAGTGTTATCGGAGCGAAATTAGTAGTCCCTGTCCTACCCAGTGGGGGGACTGGAATACAGCTGTAAAACCTACGGTTGGAGCTGGTATTTACTACCAATGGGTTTATTACCCAAAAAATACGGTCCCGGGCGCAACAAGCACTCCTCAGATCGAGGAACTAAAATGTATTGTTTACGCTTATAAAATAAGTGTTGAGGACGAAAAATTTAAAAAACCTGGTCTTCAAGGTCTAAAAAAATGTTTATAAATAATGAAACCCATATATAAAATAGCTCTTATAGGCAGCTTAATTCTTGTAGTTATATTGGCGCTTTTTCTTGCATGGAAAAAGATTTCGCCTGAGCGCCCTGAAAGACCTGTCATAGAATTTCCTATTGCTCCTGAAGACAGCGAGGAAGAAGCTCCGTCTGCGCCTGCATTTCAGCTCACTAAGTTGTCGGATGATGGGTTATTAGTATTTGATTACTGGAGTAGTCCGCGAGACGGTGAAGTTTACTATCTGACGCTTGATGGGAAAGTTTTGAACGCTAAAAAGGGCCCTGATCCAGACGTATCAACTCGAACCATTACCGCACTAAATTTTATTGATATAAGCCCAGACGGCAAAAAGATACTTGTTGCATTCGGCGATCCTAAAAACCCCGACTGGAGCATATTTGATGTACTTGATAAAGTCTGGCGCCCTCTTGCACTCCCGGCAACATACGCAATGTGGGGAGAGAATAGCAACAAACTTATCGGCATTGTACAGGACAGCGACAGCCTTTACCTGTCCCGCATTGACCTTTCAAAAATATTATCAGGCGAAACAGTGGGCGCTTACGAAACGCTTGTGAATAATTTCCAGCTTTATGATGTTGTTTTTACATACCTGTCTCCTAATATACTTATTATTAAAGAAAAACCGGCGTCGTTCTATGCAAGTCGCGTCTGGCAACTTACTTTAGACACGCTGGATCTTAAATTATTGATGGCGCCCGAACGAGGCATTATCACAAAGTGGGTGCAGGACGCCAATATAGTATTTAAGTTCAGCCTACCATCTCAGTTTTTTATTCTTAACCGAGACCTTGCTAATATTATTCCTGTATTCTTTGCTTCACTTCCCTCAAAATGCGGTGTTGGAGATTCATACATATACTGTTTTTCACCACAAGAGTTTCCACCAGAACTTCCTAACACACAAATGCCAGATGATTATTTTCAAAAACGTTTTTACACCATTGATAGTTTTTACACCATTGATAGGGCCTCAAACAAAATCAGCTTAATTCTCAATAGTAATACCAGCAGCATCTCAGCGATAGACGCTGAGGCTGTTAAGGTCTTCGGCGGAAAGATTTATTTTATAAACCGGTATGATCAAGGGTTGTACAGAATAATCCTAAATCCTGTCCCTTAATTCTTCAACCCCCTTCAATAAAACGTTTAATAACCACCCTTCTGTCTTTTCCTTCTCCGGTGCTCTGTGTAATAAGTTCAGGGTGAGTTGCTATTTCGGTGTGTATAAGCCGCCTCTCATATGCATTCATTGGCGGTAGCTCTACTTCCTGCTTGGTAATAACCGCCTTCCGCGCTGCTGCGCGGGTAAGCTCTATTATGAGACGTTCGCGCTCTTTGCGATAGTAATTAAGATCAACTATATAATACGGCTTCCCTTCCTTTTTTAGAACTTGGTTAAATAAGTGGTTGAACGCGGCAAGTACAGAGGGTGTTATATTTCCACGCACTATATCATCATCAATGACAAGTGAAATTTTTCTGTATTCTTCATCGACATGTACCGTAATACAGGCACTATCAAACCCCATTAACTCCACCATTTTTAGTATTTTTTCGCTCGTATTCTTCATTTTTAGATTCTAATTTCTTGTTAATCATAAACTGCTGTCCAATAGAAAACAAGGTTGAGATTACCCAGTAGATTCCTAGCGCCGCAGGGAGCCTTATAAGCACAACAAACGAAAGAATAGGTGCAAAGTATATCATCATAACAACAAATTTCTGTGTTCCTCCTTTTGTTTGATTTTTCTGTTTACCAAGAGATAGTTTTCCTTGAATATACTGGAGGGCTCCTGCTACAACCGCAAGCATAATACTTGGAGTGCTCAGCTGGAGCACACCAAGAAAGGTTGTATTAATAAATGTCTCCGCCAAGAACTCACTGTCTCGGAATAGTTTAAACAACGCAAAGAAAATAGGAAGCTGTACGAGAATAATTAAAAAACTGGAAAAGGGGTTGAGTTTGTGTTCGCGATACAGCTCCATGAGGGCGCGTCCTTGTTCTTCCCGGTTATTCTTATGTTTTTGTTTTATTTTTTCTACATGAGGTTGAATCTTTCTCATGAGCGCTTGATCTTTCGCGCTCCTATAAAAAAACGGAAACAACACTACTCTAATGAGTAGTGTAAGAAATACTATTGCAATTCCTAAATCACTAAACGCAACATTACTGTAGATGCTCTTTAGTAATGCTAAAATAGGTTCAAAAAATAGCGCGTCAAACATTGGTTTTTTATACGGTTAACTTCGCGCGACCCTTCCTCCTTCTACGAAGCAATGTTGCGCGACCAGCTTTTGTGCTCTTTCTTTTTAAAAGGCCATGCTTGCGCTTCCTTTTTGTCTTTTTTGGTTGATATGTTCCCTTTGTGCTCATGATGTTTTATTAACACAATATAAACAATTAAATCACAAACTTCTCTTTCCCGCAATATTGAAAATCATCTCTTTGTCTGTATATTAAGGGTAACACCTCTTTTACGTCCCTCTCTATCCATATGCAAAAAACTAATCTAAACACCAAAGACGCCTGGAGCGCAGTACTCGGAGAAATAGAGACGCAGATTTCCCGTCCAAATTTCCTTACATGGTTAAAGCAGAGCGAGTTATTAAAGACAGACGACAAAAGCGGTGTCGCAACTGTCAGTCTTCCTAATAACTTTGCACGCGAGTGGGTAAAGAACAGATATCACAAACTTATTTTAGGTTCGCTTCGTAATCTTGATGGTTCTATTAAAAAAATTAATTACGTAGTCGTAAGCTCTTCTCAGCCCGTTTCCCTAAAAAAACAAAAAAACGTCTTCAAGCCGTCTTCTTCTCTAATAGACACACAAACCGATCCTAAAACGAATCTTAATCCACGATATAAATTAGATTCATATGTTGTAGGACAATCAAATGAACTCGCCCACGCAGCCGCACATGCGGTTATTAAACATGTGGGAAAGCGGTATAACCCCCTCTTTATTTATGGAAAAGTAGGATTAGGAAAAACACACCTTATTCAAGCCATAGGAAATGAAATTACCAAAACATACAACAATAATGTACACGTGCTGTATGTTACCTCAGAAAAATTTATCAATGATGTTGTGTGGGCTATTCGCAACAGGCGAATGGAAGACACAAAAAAGAAGTATCGGAATATAGATGTACTTATTATTGACGACATTCAGTTTATTGGAGGAAAAACAGCTACCGAGCAAGAATTTTTTCATACGTTCAACGCTCTATATGAACAAAACAAACAAATTATTCTCTCGTCTGACAGGCCTCCTGCAGCAATTCCAACCCTTGAAGAGCGGCTGCGTTCTCGTTTTGAGGGTGGGATGGTTGCTGATATTAGCTACCCCGACTACGAAACTCGTTTAGCTATCCTAAAAAACAAAGTTGTGGCTAATGCGTGGAATGTTGAAGAAAAAATTCTTGAGACTATTGCCACAAAGGTGCAAAACAATATTCGGGAGCTTGAGGGTGTAATTAATAGAGTTATGTTCTATCAAGAGTTTAAAAATGAAAAAATAAATGACAAAAGGCTAGAAAAGATTATTGGAGAAACAACACTACCGTCATCAAAGAAAATATCAGCTGATTTTGTTATCAATACTGTCGCTGAGTTTTTTGAGCTTTCTGTCGCCGACCTTACTAAAAGAAGTAGGAAAAGAGAAATAGTGGAGCCTCGCCAGATTTGTATGTACATACTCCGCGATACGTTAAAACTTTCATATCCACACATTGGTGAGCAGCTCGGGAAACGCGATCACACAACCGCTATACACGCGTGTGAAAAAATAACAAAAGCTATCAACAATGACTCTGGATTAAATCAGAAAGTCATGTTGATAAAAGAAAGACTTTACAAATAGTCTTTGGTTTTTTGTTTCGTTATTCCATCACTATCCCCACAACACCTCGTAGTTTTCCTCTTGTTTGGTAGTTTTATTCCTCTTTTCCACATATACACACCCCCTACTACTATAACTAATAACTAAAATGAAATTAATATTATTAAAGAGCAACCTACTAAACGCTCTCAAGTCTGTGGAAAGAGCTGTTGGTAACGGGTCTCGTCTGCCTGTACTACAGAGCATTCACTGCGCTGCTGCCAAAAAGAACAGTAAGATAGTTTTTACTGCAACAAACCTTGAAATAGCGATACAGCACACAATACAAGGAAAAGTATTAGAAGAAGGGAATATTATTATTCCTTTTAGTATTCTCTACAGTATCATCAATAGTTTAGTTGCTGAAAAAATTCAGATCGAACAAAAAAATAAAACAATAACAATAACTGCCGATAATTATGAAGCGACTATCAATATTGGAGAATTGGAGGAGTTTCCTATTATTCCCACCATTAGCAACACACAGGTGGCGCTTAAAATAAAAACAGAAGACTTATTAGAGTCTATAAGCCAAGCGCTCACTGCAACGCAGTATTCTGAAATACGACCGGAAATAAATGGAATATTCTTCTTATACGATAATCAACAATTGACGCTTGTTGGCACAGATAGTTTTCGTTTGGTTGAAAAAACAATAGAGCAGAATAAAACCCGGTCGGCGCTTGAAAATGGAACAAGTTTTATTGTTCCATTACAAACCATGGAAACCGTACTAAAAATTATTAAGGATGGAGAGGTAGAAATTTTAATCGACTCTAATCAGGCGCTGTTTAGAACAGAGAACAAACAACTTATTACACGCCTGGTTGATGGTGCGTTTCCTGATTATAAACTGATAATTCCAAAAGAAAACGAAACAGAAATATTTTTGGAGCGATCCGAGTTTATAAATGCAGTGCGGACCGTAAAGACATTTTCTGGTAGAGCACACGACGTGGTGTTACAAATAGAAAAAAAAGTTTTAGAAGTGCGCTCAGCGGAATCTACATTAGGAGAAAATACATATCGCATCCCTATTAGAACAAAAGGAAAACAGCAAAAAATCGAAATTTCGTTTAACTGGCACTATCTTTTAGATGGGTTGCGTATGTACAAAGGAGACGAGATAATTCTCGGTTTAAGTGGTGCTGAGAAGCCTGTTATGATAAAAAATCAAGAGGAACAACAACTTATTTACGTAGTAATGCCCATTAGGGTTTAGTGAGGGGTTATTGGGAAAACACAATGCGCGAAGCCGTTACCTCATTTCCTTGTATATCGAAAGCTCGCAACTCTATTAAGTTTTGAGGCTTAAGAGGTTTTATGACGTAGTAGAAGAACGAATATGTGTTTCCTACAACATTCAATTTTTGTAAGAGGGTGTTGTTAAAATAAAACTCTACCCTGCGTAACCCTTTGCGTGCACGGATAGTTGCTTGTATAAACAAAGGACGAACAACGAACGACCCGCTTGAGGGTTTTAAGAATTGTATAGAGACACTCTCTTGCGTTAATGGGTCTGACTGAGAAAAAGAAGCGGTATAAGGGAAAGGCTTGTTGTACGTTTCAAATCCAGGTATGTTTTTCGTTGCCCACATGATTAACCCAGCCTCCCAATTGAGAAACTGACTATCCTTGCTCGGGTTTTCCGGTGGGGGACCCATTGGGTTACTTTTGTCTACCCAGTATAAAATAGAGTGCATTTGTGGGTAGGCGACAGAGTTTATTGTAGGTGTGAAAAGAACATCTCCACCGAGCATTGGTTTGGTGCTCTGAAGGATAGGTTGATAGCGGACAAAAGGCTCTGCGGGCGGGTTTAAGATATTAAATGCGCGACTCATGAAATCACTCCACATAGGAACAGCCGCAAGAATGCTGGACCCTTGGCGATGCATGGGTGTGTTGTCGTTGTTTCCTGCCCATACACCAACAACAAGCGAAGGAGTATATCCTATTGCCCACGCGTCGCGGTAGTCATTTGTAGTACCCGTTTTTAATGCAACGTCTCTCCCTAGAAACACAGTAAGCCCTAGACTGCTCTGAAAGAGCCCTGAGCGCAGGTCTATGTTTGAGAGAATGCTATTGACTAACCTAACAGGCTCTTCTGCGAACACCCTTGAAGCATTGTCTGCATTTTTTTCTAGAACATCACCACTACTTGTTTCTATTTTTTTAATGAGTGTTTGACGACGATGTATTCCGTCTTGCGCGAGTGTTGCATATGCGTTTACCAATTCTGAAAGCTTCACTTCTCCACCGCCCAACACCAAAGAGAGACCATACCGCCACCGCTCATTGAGCGTAGAGACGCCGAATAAGGATAGCGTCTTTAAAACCTCATCGAACCCGGCAAGATACAGCGTTTTTACAGAGGGAACATTAATAGACTGAGCGAGGCCTTCGGCGAGGGAAACGGGACCGCGGAAAACGCCATCAAAGTTTTCTGGACTGAAACAGTCGGCGTTATTTTTTGATAAGGGCGTGAGTATTACAGGACAATCAGGATCACCAGACACAAATTCAGTGGGAACGTCAAATACCTTGCTCTGCGGCTGAAAACCTTTTTCAAAAGCCACAAGATATACGAATGGTTTGAGTGCCGACCCTGGCTGGCGCAAGCCTTGTGTTGCAACATTAAAATTGCCATCAATTTCAGTATCAAAATAGTTTCGGGAACCCACCATTGCAAGAATCTCTCCGGTAGAGGCGTCTTGGGCAATAAGGGCTGCGTTGGTGCCTCCGTACAATTCTTCGTTGCGTACTACCCCTTTCGCAATCACTTCTTCGGCGGCTTGTTGCAGTTCCCAATCAAGAGACGTAATAACCTGTAGGCCGCCACTACGCACCACTTCCTCCCCATATTTCTTTATAAGATATTGCCGTACCGCAATAGAGAAGTGGGGTGCTTTTATGCTTCCGAGAGAAGGAGACTTAAAGAGGAGAACTTCGTTTTCTACGGACTCCAGTTGCTGCTTAGTAATAAGTTTGAGCTCATACATGCGGCCGAGGATATATTCTTGTCGTTGAAAAAGGTCCTGAGTATGCTCTCCCCAAGGGGAAAAATAACTCGGCGCTTTTGGCAAGGCCGCCAACAAGGACGACTCTGCAAGAGATAATTCGTTAGCCGGTTTGCCGAAAAATGTTTGGCTTGCGGCCTCAACACCATATGCGTTTGAGCCATAGGGAATCTGGTTTAGGTATGCAGAAAAAATCTCATCTTTTGAGTGTCGCGATTCAAGTTCTATAGCCAGTATTAGTTCCTTAAGCTTCCTAGTAATGGTTTTTTCTGATGTAAGAAAAACATTCTTAACCAGCTGCTGTGTGATAGTAGAACCCCCCTGAGTAATACGACCTTCCTTTATATTAGCGATGAAGGCTCGTATAATTGCTTTCCAATCAAACGCAGGTTGATTGTAAAAATCATCATCTTCTGCGGCAAGTGTTGCGCGTTTCATGGAACTGGGAATGGCGTCAAAGGGAATAACAGTTCTTTTTTCTTCATCAAAAATCTCATACAACAACACTTCCCCGGTGCGGTCATAAATTTTCGTTGATTCGTTTACTTTTCGTGAACTAAAGTGTTCAAGGGGGGGAAGCTGTTGTATGATGAGAGCGGCATACACGATGCCGCTTGCGGTGAGGGCGGAAAAAAATAATACTGCAGCAGCTGCGGTAATATATGTTTGCCGGCGCAAGGTAGTTTTACGAGGCTTATGGGAAGATTTCCTCATTGTTATATATATTAACCTAAAAACCACAAAACCTCTCCAGTATTTTGGTGAGGTTTTGTGGTTTTTAGGTTATATTTCTTCGCTTTCACCACCCTCTGTGTCAGAGCTGTCTCCTGTCTTATCATCGCTGTCCTCTTCTTCATTTTCTGTAGCCTCCGCCTCATCCTCTGTCTCTTCGTTTGTGTCTACATCCTCTTCTTCGGTGAGTAAAACCACCTCTTTTAGATTGGTTGTCATAAGTAACAAATAATCTTAATCGGGCGACCTTTAGCCCTCATGTTGAGTAGGGTGAGGGTAGTATAGGTAAAAGCACAACAAAGTCAAGACTTTATGAGGGTTTCTTATTGCTTATAGTAATAGCAATTGCGAGCGCGTCCATAGCATCATCAATAGTACTAAGAAGGGGGCTTGAGTCGTTAAGAAAGTGATGTACCATTTTTGCCACCGCTTCTTTTGTTGCGTTTCCATTTCCTGTTACCGCAAGCTTCACTTCTGAAGGAGATGGTTCGGTAATAGGGATACCGCGCACTGCTACTGTATGTAAAATAACCCCCCGTGCCTGTGCTACAGAGATCGCTGTTTTTTTATTAACAGAGAAAAGTATGGTTTCTATCCCAACAAGTTCAGGTTTTACTTTAGTAATGAGGTCTGATAACTGACTTGAGAGTGATATAAGTTTCTCCAAATGAGTTCCGCGCGTTTCAATAACACCGTTGGTTTGATAGAATAATTGGGAATTTTTTTTAATAATAACCCCGTACCCGATGCGTGTGGTACCAGGATCAATGCCGAGGATAACCATATAGTAATCTGTAGTTATGTATGAATAATGTTTGTGTACACGACCACGACAGCAGAGAGTTTCTCAAGTGCGGTAATTAATATATTGAGCTTAATAAGGTCGTCCAGGGGAAATTCTTGTGGGAACTTTGGTTCCCAAGCACCTCCTTTTTGTTCAAAAGTCCAGCGAACACTACCTGGATCAGCCCACTTACCGCCCAAATTTTTTAAGAGCAGTTTAATTTCTTGTGCCGTCCTGTTTTTACTGCTCGTTTCTGCAATGATGAGAATTGCTATGCCGCCAGGACCGTACGCTTCTGCAACAAACTCCTCAAGATCGCCGGACGAACTTGCTCGACTGAGCGCTCGCTTGATATTCTCTAACGGAACATTTGCTTCACGCGCCCGCTCAATAGCCGTTTTAAGCTCGGGGTTGAGCTTAGGATTTTGTTCTTTTTGCGCGGCTGTACTAACTGCGCTGAGTAGTTTTGAGAATAGTTGACTACGCTTTTTATCAACTAAGCCTTTTTTGTGTTTTATCTGCTTCCACTTAGAATGCCCTGACATATAACTTTAGACCTCTTGCCTCGTTCCAGTGGGACGAGAAGATTTTAAGGGCGGATTACTGGATGCAGCGAGGGGAAGCGACAAATAGAAGGTGCTCCCACGCCCGAGAGTTGATTCTGCCCAAACCTTTCCTTTGTGTCGTTCAATAATATTTTTAACAATGAACAAACCCAATCCGCTTCCATTAGGATCAATTTGCTTTGCGTGTTTTCCTCTATAAAATTTTTCAAATAAGTGTTTCTGTTCTGTTTTAGGAATACCAACGCCCGTGTCCTGTATTATAATATTCCCCAAACTTTCTTGTTTTGATGTAGTAATAGTTACAGACCCATCTTCGTTGTTGTATTTTATGGCATTATCAATAAGCGTGATGAGAGCTGCTCGTAAACGTTCCTTGTCTCCATTCATATACATATGCTCGGTTGATAGAGAGGAGTGTATGGTTATGTTATAACTTTGAGCAACTGGACGGGCCTCTTGTAGCACCTCAGAAACCAACTCGTTAATATCAATGCGGTCCGCGCTGTATGTGATAGTTCCCCCCTCTATCTGTGCGACGTCCAACATTTCATTAATAATTCTTAACCCTCGCTGTGCAAGCATGTAGCCCTGCTCTGCTGTGTCGGATAACTCTTTATTTTCTTTTAGAGCAGAGCGCAGGGACTCGAATGCCCAATTAATGCCCGTGAGAGGTGTGCGAAGCTGGTGTGCGGAATTAGTAATAAATTCAGTTTTAGACTCTTCAAGTTGTTGTTCGTACGTCTTGTCTTGAATTATTTTTACAAAACCCGTAACTCGCTTACCATCAAGGAGTTGGTTGAGTGTGAGGCGCAACCGTCGTTCAGGCGCTTGTGTGCCAATTTCTATTACTTGTGGCCACCCGCTCTCGGAAATATTGTTTATAGTTGGCGTGAGCGAAGGATAAATGACTTGTGTAAAAAGGCTCAATTTTTCTTGTTGTGCAGACTGTGGGGTGATGGTTTTTCCTAAAACATCTTTCTTTGTAATATTAAGTATTTTTTCTGCCGCAGGGTTTATATTTATTATTTTAAACTGGGGTGTGTACACAACTACCCCTTCATACATGTCTTGAGTTACTGCTTTTAGCTGTTGTGCTCCGAGCCGTGTTTCTATTTCGATTTTCGCGAGCCGTGCATATGCTTGTATAGCGCCCACGCCCATACCAACAAATACGACGGTGAATATGAGAGCAAAATATAGGGGAGCAAACAGAAAAGCCGCAATGATGAGCAATATGGTAGTAGTAAATAAAACAACCAAGGGAAGCGCATACGGAGTGTGTCGTAGTTCCTGGATTGAAGCAAAAAGTGATTGAATGGTGATCATAAATGAGAAAAAGGCTGCATAGTGCTCCAGGTTGCTCCATGCGTAACTTCTACCCGAAGCGGAGCAGATAGTTGATATATATTTTCCATAGTGTTTTGTATTTGGGGGACAACTATGTTTAGCATATCATCGGCCACTTCTAGGAGCAATTCGTCGTGAATAGTTAGAACCATATGTACGGTGTTGTGCCAGTTCTGAGCATGGAGTAGGTCATATACTCCTCGCATGCTGAGTTTCATAATATCAGCTCCCAGACTTTGAATAGGCATATTAATAGCTGCACGTTTTATCATATGAGGCGGCATGCGCGTAAACCACCGCTTTCTTCCGTTGATGTTGGTAACGTATCCGCTTGAAAGAGCTTCCTGTATGGTGTGTTCTTGCCATTCGTGCACAGAAGGGAAGTCGTCAAAGTATTTTTCTATAAACTGCTTTGATTTATCAAGAGTTAGCCCGCTTGTTTTACTGAAGGCACGGGCTCCCATGCCGTATATAACACCGAAATTAAGTGTTTTAGCGAGCGCCCGCTCTTTTTCACCAACATTACGCAAAGGTATGCCGAGTACGCGGGCAGCGGTTAATGTGTGAATATCCTTGTTTTCATGAAAGATCTGTGTGAGATTTGGATCTTTCGTCACGTGCGCAAGAATACGAAGTTCTATTTGTGAATAATCAAATGACACGAAGTGATAGCCGCGCATTGCAATAAAACAGGCCCGAAGTGGTTTTGCCCACTTGGACGTTTTGGGAATATTCTGAAGATTAGGATTTTCTGAAGACAATCGCCCGGTTGCTGTTGAGGTTTGTAAGAAAGATGTGTGGACGCGTCCCGTCGTGTCTGTCTTTTCTAAAACAGGTTCTATATATGTTGATAAAAGCTTAGAAAGCTCACGGTGCTCTGTGATGAGGGGTACTACGGGGTGTGTGGTAGCAACATCGGCAAGAATCTCCTCTGATGTGCGGTACTGACCTGATGGTGTTTTTGAGTGTGTGTATGGAACTCCAAGTGTTTCAAAAAGAACCTCACCTACCTGTTTTGGCGAGCTTATATTGAATGATACGTTAGTTAGGGAGTGTATTTTTTTAGCAACTGACTCCAACTTTTTTGTAGCCTGAAGCCGCAACTTTTTTAAAGCGGGAGTGTTTATAGTAATTCCATACTGCTCCATGTCTGCGAGCACGGGAATAATAGGCATTTCAATGTTCCAAAATATATTTTCGAGCCGCTCTTTATGCAAGGCATACGTGAGAATGTTATATAATTCACTGAGAAATTCCACTTTTTTCTTTGGAACCCTACCGAGCCACCGTCGTGCAAACAACTCAGGTTCAGTTATTTTTTTATCAGGGTCCAGAAGCCACCCAGCAATAGCAGTATCAAACAGGGAGTCGGTTGCAATATCATGTATCTGCTTGAGTTGTTTTAAAATCGGCTTCCACTGAAAAGCCACCTTTATTTCCGCCGACCGCAATATTTTTTTGGTAACAGTTTTACCTACCACCATAACGGCTTTCTTTGGTTTAAAATTTTTGTAGTTTGTGCTCGTGAGGCGCCCAATAAGCGAAAAGAATTCCAACTTCTTAAGGTATGGAATGAGCGCGCGGTAAGAAGGTGTGTATGAGATGTCAATGAGAGATACGTTACACGGAATGTCTCGGCGAATAATAGCAAGTTGCTTTGAGAGGAGGGCCTGCTCCTTGTGCTCCGTAAGTTTTTTTACGGTTGCCGCGCTTTTAATTTTTTTTATGTTTGCGTAAGTTTTTTCAATAGAATGATATTCTTTAAGTAGTTGTGTAGCCGTTTTAGGGCCGATGCCCGGAACACCGGGAATATTATCTGATGGATCGCCCACAAGACCCTTGTAGTCCACTAATTGCTCCGGTTTAATGCCGTACCGTTCTACAACCTGTCGTTCGTCGTATGTGATGGTTTGTGACACGCCTTTTTTGAAAGTGAGCACGGTGATGTCGTCTCCGCTTACCAACTGCAGCGCGTCTAAGTCACCGGTTAGAATAGTAATTTGTAGGTTTTTTGTTGAACCAAAACGTTCCACAAGCGAACCAATAAGGTCATCTGCTTCAAAACCAGGCTGTTCTATGGTGATAATGCCAATTTTTTTGAACAGGACACGTGATTCAATGAGTTGTGAAACGAGCTCATCGGGAGCTTTTGGTCGGTGCGCTTTGTAATCTGTAAACATCTTCTTACGGAACGTTGGTTCTGGAGTATCAAATGCCGCAATCACATAATCAGGGTGTTCTTGTTTAAGAACTTTTATGAGAACATTTGCTAAGCCATAGAGGGCGCCTACCGGTCTTCCGTCCTGTGTGGAGAGTGGTGGCAGTGCATGAAAAGTTCTGTGTACGAGCGCGTTTGCATCTATGATGAGCAATTTTTTTGTTCGTGTTGTCATACTATAACGTTATTGGTAAACCCTCTATAGTGCGTTCGGTTGGTTTGTCGCTGTGGTGGAAGATTATCCAGTGCGTATTTTTCGTGAGGAGTGTTTTTATTTTTTCTGCCCACTCAATTACCATAATACTGTGTGAATCACCGATCATTGTATCGAACCCAAGAGAAACAATATCTTTAGGGTCTTTAAGTCGGTAGGCGTCTACGTGGTGTAGTTTTTGGAACTGTGGAAGGTTGATTTTGTATGTACGAAATATCAAAAACGAAGGACTTGAAACACGCTCTGACACACCAAGTGATTTGGCGAGCGCTTTTATAAATAAAGTCTTACCGGCGCCAAGTTCTCCGGTAAGACCAAAAACCAATGCATGTTTGCGTGGTTTTGCTTGTATAATGACTGCTGCAAGCTTGTGTGCAGCATCGCGCGTTTCTTTTTCTGAGTGTGTAGTGAGTTTCATCGTAACACTCAACCGCGTTATAGAAATGAGCTACGATTACGCGGCTCCTTATGTTGTAGATGTTTGTACGTAAGTGATGTGGCAACGCGTCCACCCGGCGTACGTTGAAGAAGTCCGGTGCGGAGAAGGTAGGGCTCATATACTTCTTCAATCGTACCTACCTCTTCGTTGAGTGCCGCGGCAAGAGACCTAATACCAACCGGACCTCCACCAAATTTGGTAATAACCGTCTCCAGAAGATGTCTGTCAGTTTCTTCGAGTCCTAAATTATCAATAGTGAGCACAGTAAGTGTCTCGGCAGCTACGTTCTCATCTATGCGCGGTTTTTTATATACCTGTGCCCAATCACGGCACCGCTTGAGTAATCGGTTGGCAACGCGAGGAGTAAAACGAGACGCTTCTGCAATTCTGGAAACGGCACCCTGAGTGATATCAATAGTGAGCAACTTAGCAGAGCGTTTGATGATTTTCTCAATATCCTCTTTTTTATAATAGTCCAACTTAAAAATTCCACCAAACCTGGAACGTAAGGGTGAGGACAGTAAACTTGCGCGTGTGGTAGCTCCGATGACGGTGAAGGGAGGAAGGTCAATTGAGAGTGTTCGCGCTGAGGGCCCCTTGCCTACGATGAGGTGTAGTTTTCTACTGTCAAGCGCGGGATAGAGAACCTCTTCAACCGGCTTGGAGAGGCGGTGAATCTCGTCAATAAAGAGAATTTCGTGGGGTTCTATGTTTGTAAGAATTGCTGCAATATCACCTGTTTTTTCCAAAGCCGGACCTGATGTTGTTTTAATATGTGCGCCCATTGTTCGTGCGACAATATATGCAATCGTGGTTTTGCCCAACCCAGCCTGTCCGTGAAAGAGAAGGTGGTCACAAGACTCACCGCGCTGTTTTGCAGCATCAATAATCAGGCGTAGACTGCGCTTGACCTGTTCTTGCCCAACGTATTCTTCCCAGTTGTTTGGACGTAGAGTAAGTTCTAGAGTTGAGTCTTCCATTATATTGACAAGTGAATGTTTTTATGTTAAATTAAGCGTTGAACATCTCAGTAGAGGCCTGTGGGCGAACAGGAACTCTTCTCAGACCTAGGATTGTTTGGCTCTGGCTGAGCAACACCTCGGGAGAATTCCTACCTTTTTGTATCCCAAAAAGTTTCCCTTTCGCCCACAGGCCTATATTGAGGTGTTTTTTGTTTGAGTCCATACAATGGAACCGGTAAGCCGCTCAACTTCAGCAATGTCGGTGATACCCTGAAATATCTTCAGTACTCCATCTTCTTGCATGGTTACCATTCCCTGTGTACGTGCCAGTTCTTTGAGTTCCAGTTCTGTGGGGCTTTTATAAATCGCCTGTTCGATTGGTTCGGAAATAACAAAGAGCTCAAAGATGGAAGTGCGTCCCTTGTACCCGATATTGTTACATTCCGTACACCCAACAGACTTGTAGATGGTCGGGTTTTTATACGGCGCACGGTCAACACGTTTTGGTAAACTATTTAAAAACGCATCAATCACCTCTCTTTTTATTGTATCTGCACCAACTGCTTCTTTACAAGCGGGACAGAGCTTGCGCACAAGACGCTGTGCGATAACTACCGAGAGCGCAGGACCGAGAATATTCGGTTTTGCTCCCAAGTCTATGAGGCGTGGCACGGCGCCAACAGCATCGTTCGTGTGGAGCGTTGAAAATACCAAGTGCCCGGTAAGAGAAGCATTGAGAGCAATCCCGGCAGTTTCTTTGTCTCGTATCTCACCAATGAGAATAATATCAGGGTCCTGGCGTAAAATAGAGCGCAACCCACTTGCAAAGGTATACCCGGCGTCGGGATCGACTTGTGTTTGGGAAACGCCGTCAAGGTGGTACTCAACAGGGTCTTCTACGGTAATGATTTTTATCTCCGGCTTATTGGCTTGTTTAAGAAATGCGTAGAGCGTGGTAGTTTTACCGGAACCGGTGGGACCGGTGTTTAAAATGAGCCCATTTGGCTTGCTTGTTTCTTGTTTGATTATTTCTAAATCATCTTTGCGCCACCCGAGTTTTTCGAGACTAACATCCAGTGCGCCTGGATCGAGCAGGCGCATAACCACAGTTTCTCCATACTCGGAAGGAATAACTGAGGACCGAATTTCAATATCACGTTTGGGCAGATTGATCGTGAATCGTCCGTCCTGTGCTTCATCTTTAATATTGAGTTTTAGATTTGAAAGAAGCTTGATTCTGCTGACGAGTGCATGATAAAGCTTCTCGCTCATATTAACGGACACGATGTGAAGCATGCCGTCAATACGGATACGGACAAAGTTAGCTTCTTTCCCCGGTTCAAGGTGAATGTCCGATGCTCCAAGCGCAACGGCACCTCCGAGAACAAGTTCAAGTACTCGTGAAATTTGTGGATTTTTAAACGTTTCCAGAGCCGAGGTAAAGTTTTTGAGTGTCTGAATGTCTTGTTGAATCTGCTGTATACGCTCGGGGTCAATAGTTACCGCTCCGGAGACGTGTTTTGGTGTTTCTTTAACGTATTGGTAGTAGCTCCATGCGTGTCGTAATCCTGACTCGGTGGCAATAACGACTGTTACGGTGTAGTTTTTTTCAAGTTGTTTAATGAGTTTTACCGCTTCCGGTAAAGATGGGTTGAAAACAGCTACAATAAGCTTTTTTCTAATGAGCTGAACCGGCACCAATTTGCCGCGGCGAGCGTCCTCTTCTTTTATAAGTTCCATTGCTTTTATCTCGGTTGGCGCGCTAACCGAAATAAGGTCGAGGTAGTCCAGACTGAGCTTCTCCGCACGTTTTCTTGCCGCACGCTCTTCAGCTGCTTTACGTTGTTCTTGAAGGAATTCGTCTAGTTCTGACTGTACCATCTTCTTTTAGAGTATTCTGATTGTGTGCTATTGGCAAGGAATGGTCTCTTCCTCCCCCTTCTTAAATAAGAGTGAGGGATTGACAAATAGAATCTTATATCATATAATATACACAGTTCATCAAGAAATAAAAATAAAGAAGGAGAAAGGAAATGAAAAACTTTTCCTTGCTGTTCATCGGTGTCTCTCTTATCCTTTCTGCGTGTGCTGGCATCCGCCCTCTTATTATTAACTGGCCGAAGGTTGAGGTGCAAACCAATCTTCCGCTGTCACGTCAGGGGGTGGTTGTGTTGAACACGATACCGGATATCTTACTTACCATAAAAAAAGAAGGGTATTTTGGCACCTCTATTGTGGTAAGAGACCTGCCTGAAGGAGAATCCTTTCGCATCCCAGCCGACCCGCTCATCCAGTCACAGACGCTTGTTATTGTGATCTCCGCCTATTCCATTGTGAATAGTGAAAGAGTTTACCTTGGCTCGCGGAGCCGGAGATTTAGTTTTAACAACTCGGGATGGGATTCGCGCGTCACGTACTGGGATGTAGGAAAGAGCGATTTGAGACTACGCTAAAAAAGATGCCCCACACAACACTGTGGGGCATTTTCTTGTGGTACAATGCGAGTATGATAGTGACTTTATATGGTCCGGACTCGTATCGTCTGAACCGTAAACTTAATCAGCTCCTCGATTCGTACCGAAGCAAGCATGTACAGACAGACATCTGCGACATCGATATTAGTGAACATCCCGATGCGTGGCAGGAAGTACGTGATTTTTTGAAGCAACCGGCATTATTTGTAGACGCAAAGGTAGCGGTGGTGCGGGAGGTAGCGTCTGTAACTGAGAAAGAGTGGATACGCACGTTAAAATCAGTAGTGAAAAGCAATAGTCGGATTGTCGTACTTGCAACCAATCATAAAAAGCCGTCGCGCGCATTCTCTTTTTTGTATACTGACCCAGCTAAGTCACAGGAATTTGCAGAACTGAGCGGCGCATCACTACAGCAATTTATTGCGCGAGAGTTGGAGGAGCTTCGTGTAAAACTTTCTCCGGAGGCATTGCGTTTTTTTATGTCGTACTTGGAGGCACACAATGATCGGAGCTGGAGAATAGTACAGGTAGTGGCGATTACCGGTCTTGCGGGCTTTACACAACCGGTTTCGCTGCGTGATATGCAATCAATTGTCCACTGGGACGTTTCGGAGGAGCTTTTTACTGCCGTGCGTCGCCTATTGAACACACAAAACCTTTCCGAGCGACTAGCAGTGCTCGAGAAACTGTATATACACGGCGAGTCGTTGGCTCATGTATTCAATCTACTTGCGTATCAGGCGCACGGAAAAAACGCCGCACGTATTGCGGCATATGATGTTTTGAAAAAATCAGGGAAACTTGAGGACAGTGAAGCGTTACTCGCCTTTACTATTGGAGCGCTTCGCTAATTGAGACTTCAGCCGGCGCGCTTTATTTTTGGTTATCGTATGCACCTTCGCAAGCTTATCAATGATTTTATATGCTTGCGGCAGAAGTGCCCGCGCATCTTTTATCTTACCTCCCTCAAGTAGTTTGCGATGACGCTTTACCGAATCTTTAAGCAACGCTTTTCGCTGTATATTATGCGTTCGCCGTTTCAATGACTTACGCAGAGCTTTTTTTGCTGATGTTGTGTTTGGCACAGTAGACAGTATGTAGCATGCTGCAAAAAGGGTCAACCCCACATTTCTTTAATCGATGAACGCTTTCCAGTAGAATAAAGACAATGCCGATATTTAAAAGAGAAGATCGATTTTTATTACCTGACATTGAGCAACGTGTTCTTGATTTTTGGCGCACGAACCATATTTTCAAAAAAACCCAAGAAGCGCGCAGAAAAAAGAAGAAATTTGTTTTTTATGAAGGACCGCCGACGGCGAATGGCCGTCCGGGCATCCACCATGTACTTGCGCGTTCGTTTAAGGATATTATTCTGCGATACAAAACGATGCGCGGATTTTTTGTTACCCGTCGTGGCGGGTGGGATACGCATGGGCTGCCTGTGGAGCTTGGAGTTGAAAAAGCGCTCGGCATTAATTCCAAGAAAGAAATTGAGGCGTATGGGATTGAGAAGTTTAATCAGAAGTGCAGAGAGTCGGTCTGGAAATATAAAGATGAATGGGAAAAATTGACGGAGCGTATGGGGTTCTGGATTGATTTAGAGCACCCGTACATTACATATGAGAACTCGTTTATGGAGAGCGTCTGGTGGATACTGAAGCGCATTTGGGAAGACAAGAAACTCTATCAGGGATACAAGGTGTTGCCATGGTGTCCGCGTTGCGGAACGGCGCTCTCATCACACGAACTGACACAAGGATACAATACTGTGCGCGATACTTCTGTTTATGTAAAGTTTAAAATGAAGCCGCGGCAGAAGATTGGAAAAAAAGCATCCGGCAATAATACATACATTCTCTCATGGACCACAACTCCATGGACCTTGCCAGGTAACGTGGCGCTTGCTGTTGGCGAAACTATTGCATATATAGAAATAGAGAAGAACGGGGAGCGTTTAATATACGCAAAAAACTCTCCGCTAGCGGAAACCTTCGGTCGTGTGGGCCGTGAAATACGCGGCCGTGACTTGCTGGGTCTCCGCTACGAACCGCTCTTTATCATTAAAGAGTTTCAAAATGACCATAAGGCGTATCGGGTGTACCATGCGGACTTTGTTGCTACTGATGAAGGCACCGGCGTAGTTCACACGGCGGTGATGTATGGTGAAGACGACTACCGGCTCGGTGTTGATGTTGGTTTGCCGCAGCACCACACCGTTGATGAAACGGGGCGTTTTACAAAAGACGTACCGGAGTTGCGCGGACTTTTTGTGAAAGACAAGGAAACGGAAAAGAAGATTATAGCCACGCTTAAAAAACAGAACAACCTTTTACAAACAGAACAGTACGAGCATGAATACCCGTTTTGCTGGCGGTGCGATACGCCGATACTCTACTATGCCCGCCATTCATGGTTCATTAAAATGAGCGCACTGCGCAAAAAACTTTTGGTTGCGAATGAACAGGTGCGTTGGGTGCCGGAACACACGAAACACGGCAGGTTTGGCGAATGGCTGCGTGAGGTAAAAGACTGGGCGCTCTCTCGCGAGCGATACTGGGCAACGCCACTGCCTGTCTGGACGTGTTCTGGTTGTGATGCGGTTGAGGTAATAGGCAGCTACCGCGAACTCAGTGATCGGCTTGGCGGTGCGCGCAGTACGTACGTGCTCATGCGGCACGGGCTTGCGGAGAGCAATACAAAGAACATTGTTAACAGCAACCCGAAAGACAAAGATAAGTTTGGGCTAACGCTTGCAGGACGCGTGCAAGTAGAACAGGCAGTAAAGCTTTTTAAAAAACGGAAAGATAAGATTGACGTAATTATTTCTTCCGATTTTCGCCGAACGAAGGAGACAGCAGAGATTATAGGGAAGGCATTGGGTATACCGGTTACAACTAACATACGCCTGCGTGAAATTAACGTAGGTACATTTCATGGAGGAGGCCCTGAAAAGTATCATGTGTTTTTTGCAAAGCCCACTGAGAAGTTCAGCAAGCGTCCTCCGAAAGGGGAACATCTTCGTGATTTAGCCAAGCGCACGTACCAAGCAATTACTGAGATTGAAAAGAAATATAAAAACAAAACCATACTTATTATCTCTCATGAGTATCCGCTATGGATGCTGGAGACGGTGATGCGCAGCTGGGGAGAAGAACAGACGCTTCTGGTAAAACAAGAACAAGAACAATCGGGAATATATGATTTCTTTGGTACCGGTGAATCGCGCGAAGTTGTATATATGCAGGCGCCGCGCAATAAATGGGGGTTTGCGGACTTTCACAGGCCGTATGTGGATACGGTAATATTTCCGTGTAATGCGTGCGACAAGAAGATGAAGCGCGTGCCGGAAGTTATTGATGGGTGGTTTGATTCCGGTGCGATGCCGTTTGCTCAGGCACACTATCCATTCTCTTGTATAAAGAAGAGCGGCGCACAAATACCCGCTCCTGAGAACTGCATAGATTTTCCCGGCGACTTTATTGCCGAAGGTGTTGATCAAACACGCGGCTGGTTTTATTCATTACTTGCCATAGGGGTTCTTTTAAAACAGGAAAGCCCATATAGAAATGTTATCTCGCATGGCTTGGTGCTTGATTCATACGGACGCAAAATGTCCAAGTCGCGCGGTAATATGGTTGATCCGTGGGAGATTGCGGACAAGTTCGGGATTGATGTAGTGCGCTGGTATTTCTATACCGTGAACGCGCCGGGCGAACCGAAACGATTTGATGAAAAAGAGCTGCGCAAAGTGTCTGCGAACTTTGTCATGCTTTTGTATAATTCTTTTGTATTTTTCCGCACATACCGCGCAAAGCGTGTTTCACTGCAGAAAAGAGAGGTGCGGCATGTTCTGGATACATGGATCCTTGCGCGGCTTGCAGAGGTTACGCAAGAATCAACACGCAAGCTGGATGTGTATGATGTGATGGGGGCAGCGCGTCTCATTGAAGAACTGGTGCAAGACCTCTCACGCTGGTATATTCGTCGTTCCCGTCGCCGTTTTCAGCGACCGGAAAGCACGCGTGCTCATGCGGACGCATCTTACACGCTTGGGTACGTGTTGCTGGGAGTGAGTAAATTAATTGCACCATTTACGCCGTTCTTGTCTGAGGCGTTGTATCGTTCACTTACATCAGAAATAACCGGCTACGAGTTTGAAGAATCGGTGCATCTGGAGGACTGGACCAAACAAGAACAAGGCCTGAGCAATACAAGTCTTTTGAAAGCAATGAAAGAGGTGCGCGAGCTCGCGCGTGCGGGACTCGCAAAGCGCGAACTAATCAGCATGAAGGTGCGTCAGCCGCTTGCATCGCTTTCAATCAAGCGCGCACCCATGGTACGGAAGGATAAAGAACTTCAAGAGATACTGCGTGAAGAGGTGAATGTGAAGCGGGTTCTGTTTAATGCCCGCCAGAAAGAGGATGTAGTGCTTGATTCCGTACTTACACATGAGCTTGAGGAAGAAGGGTGGGTTCGTGAGCTTGTACGGACCATACAACGAATGCGCCAGGACGCGGAACTTGAGCCGGGAGATAGTATTGCACTCGGCATTGATGCACCAAAGTTGTTTGATGCCACGATGCGGAGATATATGAAAACAATTCAAGAAGAAATAAGCGCATCAGAGGTTCGCTACACGCCGTTGCGCATACATACGTTGAGTAGGCAGATGCGCATTGGGCCCTACGAGATCAAACTAACGCTCAAGAAGCGTTAATATTCGGCATTATGGCAAAACCACTTAGCGAGAACCGCCGGGCTCGTTTTGACTACGATATTGCAGATATCTACGAAGCGGGTATTGAGCTGAAGGGGTTTGAAGTGAAGTCAGTAACAAGCGGGCACGGGAACCTGACTGGTGCGTATGCTATCGTGCGTGGCGGAGAAGTGTGGCTGCTTAACATGGAAATTCCGCCGTATCAGCCGGCGAATATGCCCTCCGATTATGATTCAACGCGCACGCGCCGGTTACTGTTAAAAAAGGAGGAGATAAAGGTTTTGACCGGCAAAATAAAAGAACGCGGGTTGACGTTAATACCGCTTAAGTTGTATAGTAAAAACAGGCGGATTAAGATTGCTCTGGGACTCGGTAAGGCAAAAAAGAAGTATGATAAGCGGGAAATGATTAAGAAAAGAGAAACAGAACGAGAGATACGACGGCATCTTAAAAAATGAATTAGGGGGTGCATGGCTTCGACGGGGATAATGTC
Source organism: Candidatus Jorgensenbacteria bacterium (assembly GCA_011050075.1). Classification (GTDB taxonomy): domain Bacteria; phylum Patescibacteriota; class Minisyncoccia; order UBA6257; family GWB1-50-10; genus DRGK01. The sequence goes on along the minus strand of DRGK01000012.1, from coordinate 24,189 downwards.
TTGAAAACTGCGGGTCGAGCTGGTGAACTCGTTAAACGCACCAAAACTTTATAACTGCCAACAAAACAGCAGTTCCGGCACTCGCATACGCGTAGTACCGCGCCGTTTTCTGATGTCTCATAGGAAAGTAGCGGCGTCATAATGAGACCCGCCTTGTTCGGTTCGTTTCGTGCTGAACCGGGTTGAAAAAACCACGAAACAAATTTCTTTGCTCTTTTGTGTAAAAGAGACACACTCGTAGAATGTTTTTGAGTCAGTTTCCGGACGAGGGTTCGATTCCCTCCACCTCCACAAAAATAAGGAGCGAAGCGACTATATTTTTGTAGGATGCCGAAATATGAAAGTATTTCGGCCCCACAACAAACAATACTCCTCAAAATTGAGGAGTATTGTTTATCACGGGGTAGGCTCGTGGTAAAATTTATAAGAATTTTACTTTACGAGTCACACCATGTATTACGTTTACATACTTGAAAGCGGAAAGGACAACAACTTATATATCGGTTACTCTGAAAATCTGCAACAGAGAATAGCTAAAGCTCTCGATGTTTTGATTGATGAGCTTCTAAAAAAATTTTTCTATGATTCTACTTATCGATAACTATGACTCATTTACCTATAATCTCTGCCAACTCATTGGCAGATTGGGATTTGATGTAGTGGTAAAAAAACATGATGAAATCACACTGGAAGAAATTGAGGTACTCAAACCAGAAAGAATAATTATTTCTCCAGGTCCAAAGAGACCAGAAGACGCTGGTGTATCAATGGATGTTATTAACCATTTCTATAAAACCATCCCAATTCTCGGGGTATGTCTTGGCCATCAATGTATCGGCCAATTATTTGGAACAAAAGTTGTCCATGCGAAAGAGGTACTTCATGGAAAAACTTCTGAGGTTAGCCATGGTGGAAAAGGAATATTTGAAGGCATAAAGAACCCCTTTCTTGTTGCTCGTTATCATTCTCTTGCGATTGAGAAAGTGCCAGAAGAATTTAATCTAAGAGCATGGACAAATGATAAAGAAATAATGGCAATTCAGCATAAGAAATATTCTCTTTACGGAATTCAGTTTCATCCCGAGTCATTTATGACAGACGGAGGTGATAAGCTCATGAATAATTTTCTTTCCATAAAATCATGAAATCTGGAATTATTAAAAATGTTACTTTTGAAGATATTTGGCTACGACTCTCAAATCAAGAGAAAAATATCTGCTGTACTCGAAGTTACAGCCCTGAGGGTTGGCAACCATTCATAGCTTGGAATCCAATAAATACATATACAGGTCAAGATACAAATAGTTTTAACAGTTTTGTTAATGGAGAGCAAGAAAAAGGTAACCGTGTATTTGGATATCTATCATATGATTTGGGCTATTCTCTTTTTAATATCAGGCCCCACTCTAAAAATGATCTTGGGTTACCAGAAATATTTTTCTATTCATTTGGCAGCTATATAAAATTTATAGAGAATGGGATTGAAGTAATTGCAGCTGATGAGAAAACATTAGAGCTTTATCTTACTCAAGTTAATGACTTACTAATGCGATCAAAAGTAACTCATGATTCTAAGGTGTCTAAGACAGAATCAGAATTGGTAACCGATATCGATAAGGAAACTTACTCAAAAAGTTATAAGAAAATAAAGAATTACATAATTGAAGGTGATATCTATCAAATAAACCTCACCCATCGTCTAGAAGGAACAACAAAGAAAGGTTCGCACCAACTTTTCCTTGATATGTGTGAAAAAAATAAAGTCGACTATATTGCCTATATTGAGGCGGATGATTTTGAGATACTGAGCGCTTCACCAGAACAATTCATTAAAATATCTTCAGATAGGACAATTGAAACATTTCCAATCAAAGGTACACGCCCCCGCGGCAAAAACCCTGAAGAAGATGAGATATTGAAAAATGAGCTGATGAATTCTTCAAAGGAAGCGGCAGAACTAAACATGATCACTGATCTATTACGAAATGACCTCGGCAAAATATCAGAAATCGGATCAATTCAAGTTGTTGGTTCTAGGATTATTCATCCCTATGCAACGGTTTGGCATACATACTCGCATATTAAAGGGAAAGTTTTGAGCAATTTGAAATCGGTTGATGCTCTACTATCGATGTTTCCCGGAGGATCGATTACTGGTTGTCCGAAGAAACGCGCAATGGAAATCATAGACGAATTGGAACCGACCATGCGAGGCATTTATACGGGTTGTATCGGATTTATTGACCCCGATGATTCTTTAGACTTCAACATCGCGATACGGACATTCATCAAGAAAGGAGACAAAGTATTTCTGCAAGTCGGAGGAGGTATAGTATATGATTCAAATGAAAAAGATGAGTACCAAGAGACACTTGATAAAGTCAAATCATTTCTTGGTATAATATAATCCTATTTATGAAAAAATAAAAAGCCGACCATATACTACGGTCGGCTTTGCGATTGTTTACTAGTTTCTATTCTGTAGAACCTGATGGGGCTGGACCTCATCGCGGAGACCGGTTGATCCGAATCCACCTGCACCGCGGACCGATTCAGCGAGATCTTCGTAGTTCTCGATTTCCTCAATCTGAGGATGTACCGCATGCTGGAAGATGATCTGCGCAATGCGCATCTTGTACTTCAGGTCGAAGTGGTCATTACTTCTCAAGTTTATCACGAGCACCCCTGCTTCACCGCGGTAGTCAGAGTCAACGGTTCCGGGGGCATTCGTGACGGTGATACCGTACTTTCCCGCAAGACCGCTTCTCGGCGTGATCCAGTAGAATATATCTATGGGTAAGACGGTTACGAAACCAATTCCGACAAGGACCGTTTCTCTCGGCCCCATCCGGTATATTAGTTCGTTGCCGAGGTTATGAACATGACCGGCGACGGCAGGATCATCAGGAACCGAATTGAAATCGAATAACACCTTTCTTAGTACAGAGTTATCCGGATCCATATCTGTTGGTGAAACAATTGCCCGGATTGCAACATCGTACCCGACCGCTCCCTCGGACTTTCGTACGGGTTTAATGCCGCCGGGAAGCATGTGCATCTGAATGAAGGGACCAGAAGAGTTGTCTCCCATTATCCATCTCCTTTTTTATTTTGTGGTGTACTGAATATAAAATACATCAGCCTTGTCTCTGCGTCAACGGTAAATTGACAATTTTGATAAAACGTGCCATTCTTCAGATAGATCATTTACGTTTAAATAAGTAAAAATTGGAAGGAAGTACGTAATGTACGAAGTTTCTGTTTTTGTAACCGCCGCTCTTTTGATTGTTTCCGGGATATTCTATGCTTACTATGCATGGATTGGGAAAACCGACCCAGTTCTTGCGACGTGGATTCTCATGACGGTTATGCTCGGTCTGTCGTTTTGGATGTACTGGGAAAGTCCATATAAATCATGGACGGGAAACATCGCGCTGACTTCAGGATTGGTGAATATTGTAACTATCCTCTTTGGAGTAACCGTAACTCACCTTCGGCGTGGTACGCTACGAATCGCATTTGATGTGACCCAGAAATGGTGCCTCATTGGCGGTGTTGCTATCGTGCCGTTTTGGTGGATTACCAATAACACGCTCGTTTCTTACGTGCTGGTCCAACTCGTTGCGGTTGTTGCGATACTTGCAACGGCTGAACGGCTATGGAACGCAGAACGTAATTCTGAGTCCCTATTCCTTTGGGTGGTGGCATTTTTCGCAATGATGTGTGCTATCTACCCCGCATGGGTAAAACATGACACTTTTTCGTGGATATACCTCGGCAGGGCAATTCCATCAACTGCTTTGATCATCTACTTGATTGTGAGAATCGAGCGCAAAGTGCTTCTATTCAGTGCCTAACTTCAAACAAAAAACGTACATAGCCCCTTATGGTGAAAAACTATTAGGGGCTTTTGTATTGACGAAACCAGTCTTTCTTGTGTATGCTAATGGGTGAATTACTGCAAACACTATTCCTAAACACAAAACAAACAACAGTATAACAGCACCAGAGCTGCGCGTGATTGATGAGCGGGGTGAGAACATAGGAGTTCTCTCAAAAGAAGATGCGCTCGCGTTGGCGAAAGAGAAGGGGCTGGACTTGGTGGAGATTGCGCCGCAGGCGAAGCCGCCGGTGGCGCGTATCATCAGCTTTGACAAATTTCGGTACCAGCAGGAAAAGGAAGCAAAGAAAAAGCAGCAGAAGCAGAGAACAAAAGACATGAAGCATGTGCGCATTACACCGCGCGCAGCAAAGAACGATTTAGAGATGAAGGCACAGCAGGCACGAAAATTTTTAGAGAGCGGGCATCGGTTGGAGATAAATCTTTTTATGCGCGGCCGTGAGAAGGCGAATAAGCAGTTTGGTCTGCAGAAGCTGCACAATTTTTTGGAAATGTTAGAGACCCCGCATGAAATTACTATGCAACCGCGGTACAGTGGCAGGGGATATACTGCACAGATTGTGAAAAAGTAGTGAATCGTGTATAGTACGAGAACTTTACGAAGTGTATATCTATGGCAAGAAAGAGCATTACAAAGCGTATTAAATTTACCAAGCGGGGCAAAGTGCAGCGCCGAGCGATAGGTATCAGTCACACAAAGAGTAATAAACGAACAGCTCAGCGGCATCGCCGCAAAGGCTTACGTTCATTTGCAATGAGCCAGGGTGATATAAAGAAACTAATGTAATATGACACGCGTTAAACGAGGAGTAACAAAACACAAAAAACGGGAGCGGCTGCTGAAAGCAACGAAAGGATTCAAGTGGGGCAGGAAGAACAAAAAAAGTGTTGCGAAAGAAGCGCTTCTGCATGCGCATGTGCATGCGTTTCGTGGACGAAAAGAAAAGAAACGCAACTTTCGCCGCTTATGGAACGTACGCATCAACGCCGGTGCGCGTCAGAACGACACAACATACGGGGAATTGATACATATTCTTAAAGAGAGGAATATAGAACTGGACCGCAAGGTGCTTGCGGGTCTTGCGAAAGATGAGCCGGAAGTGTTTGCGAAGATAGTAGAGGAAGCGAAAAAGTAATTATATAACCCTCCCATTTAAGCGCGTTGCCGACTGCTCGGTGGGCGTGTGGATGGCTTATGTGCTGCGCCACTTTTGCGTACGTGATGACGTTCCCGCGCGGAACCGTCTTGACGACGGCGTACACCTGTCTTTTGAATAAAGTCATATGCTTCTTTTAGATTCCTGCGGGCATTCTTGTGTTTTAAAAAACCAATTGCCTCTCGATACGTGAACCAGCCATACCCGCGGTGTTCGCGCGGGCTGATGATGATATTTGTCTTTTTTGACTCCGCGAGGAAATACGTAACGTGTTTAGTAATTTTTTGCTTGCGTTCAGTGAATGTGTACTGCTCGGTTGTTTTAAATCCTCTCCTAAAATAAAGACTCTGTTTAGTTAATCCTGTTTCCTCTTCAATTTCTCTGATCGCCGTGTCCCACACATTTTCTTTTTCGTTCTCTATTTTACCCTTTGGAAAGTTCCAGTACTTACCACTATGAAACAACAGAAGAAACAGCACACCTTCACGTACCGTGCGGTATAGAATAAACCCTGCTGATCGTTGGCGCTTTATGTGTTGTGATGGCTGCATACTTTATTCAATAACAGAGAACTGGAACGTACTGTCGTCATAAGAGACACGGACCGTGTTTCCGCGTCCGAGTTCTTTGCGTAATAATTTATCTGCCAGAACACTCCGTATGTGTTCGGATATGGTGTTGCGAAGCGGTCTGGCGCCGAATACCGATGAGAATCCCAGTTCGGCAATCTGAGTGAGCGCCGAGTCATCAATCTCAAGTGCGATACCATGTTTTTCCGTGAGTGTCTCAGCGGTTTCCCGAATGAGGATCTTGGCGATCTTCTTTATCTCCTCTCTATTTAAGGTGCGGAACACCACGGTGTCGGAGAACCTGTTCAAGAGCTCCGGCTTGAAGTATGTGGTGAGCTTTCTTTTTAGCTCCCCGCTGATATCTGGTACCGACTTGCCTGCTTCAATAGACTCTTTAATAAAATTAGAATGAGCATTAGACGTAGCAATAATGATAGTGTTCTCAAAATTAACAGTGCGTCCCAAGCTGTCGGTTAATCTCCCATCATCAAATACTTGCAGGAAGATATTCAGTACATCGGGATGTGCTTTTTCAAATTCATCCAAAAGAATTAGTCGGTACGGGTTTTCCAGAATTGCATCGGTGAGTGTGCCGGTTTTTTTACCATCAGGCGTACCGATGAGGCGGAACGTACTTTGTTTGTCCTGGTATTCAGACATATCAAATCGTTCAAGCGTTTTACGTGACCCGAACTGTACGCCGGCAAGAATCTTCGCGAGCTCGGTTTTCCCAACACCCGTAGGACCAACAAAAAGGAATGTGGCGATTGGACGCCCTTCGCTTGAAAGACCGCTTCGATACTCGCGGAGTGCTCGGGAAACTGCAATAACTGCCGTGTCCTGGTTTATGAGACGTTCGTGAATAATGTCTTCAAGATTAAGAAGTTTCTCCGTCTCTTGCTCACTCACTTGTTGGATGGGAATTTTACTCAGTTCCTGTGCGATGGCGATTACCACATCAGCACTCACGCGTTTCTCACCGGCTTGTTTAGTGCGTACCACAGCCTGTTTAAGAAGATCTACCGCACCCGAGGGAAGCGGTTTATTGTGCAGGTATCGATACGCGAGATATACCGCCTGCTTAATAGCGCGGTAGGTAATGAATACCCCAAATTGCCGTTCCAGAAGCAGTGCTTGGTATACGAGAATGCGGAGAGCTTCTTCTTGAGAAACCTCTTCCACTTGTATGGTTTCAAATTGTTCGCGGACCTCGGAGCGCTGCGTAATATACTTCTTATACTCGTGCGGGTATGTCTCACCGATGAGCGGTATCGCATTACTTTGGATTATGGGAAGCAAGATATCCATTGCATTAAATGAATCTTCGCCGCCTATGGACTTGAATAAGTTGTGTATGTTCGGAATGAAGAGCACGATATTGCCCGCCTGAATAATTTCTTCCGCGATGCGCTTAAGACGCCCTGCGAGTTCGTCCGGTTGTGCGTTTGCAATAAGCGAACCGATATCCAGTGAGAGCAATCGTTTGTCAAACAGCATTTCAGGCACCTTGTCTTTAATAATGAGAAACGCAAGGTGCGCAATCATTGTTGACTTACCGGTACCCGGCTCACCAACTAATAATGTGTTTGGCTTGTCGGAACGTGCGAGGACGGCGAGGAGCTTAGCGAATTCTTTCTTGTGTCCGATGAGCAGTCCAATTTGTTCGCGACGTGCGAGTGCGGTAAGGTCTGTGCTGAACCTATCAAGATATGCCGTTGGGCGTGCGGTCCACGAACGATTCATAATCCGCTTTCGCATCATGAATGGTCTGTGTGCAAAGCCACCGAGCATTGATGGCGTACGCCGTATACCCCTGAAGAGTGGACGGAAGCGACCCATAAGCACTGCTTCACGGAGGTCTTGGACGGTCACATTAAACAACTGCATGAGCTTTGTTACGGCAGGCCCTTGTGTTTCGGCGAGCGCTACGAAGAGGTTGCGCGGTTGTATGTATTGCTCATTGGTGTGTTCTGCGATTTTGTATGCTGTTGTAACAACGTCGAATAGTACCGCGCGGAGCTCTTCCGGCGAGCGCTTGACTGACTCGCCAATGTACGCCTTTGCCTGTGTGATGAACTGCTTGGGGTCAATATCAAGCCGTTCAAAAGCTCCTTTGATTGTTTTGCGCTCTGTTAGGTTTTTGAGGAGGACGAGATATACATTTTCGTTGAGTGCGAGCGCTTTTTGATAACTTGTGCTGATAAGACGAGTGGTCGTTGGATTCAGTGCATCGGCGAGGTTTACCGTTTTTCCTGCGGCGACACGCTCGGCAAGCTGCTGTACGGTGTATGTTCCTTTATAAACGTGCAGTATTCTATCTATAAGAAACAACGTGAAAAGTGCTCCGAGCCATTGCAGGCGTGAACCGCCATTAAGCAACAGTATAAACGTTAATGCGAACAGGATTGCATACGTAGTGTAGCTTACAAGTTTTACTACAAACTCATTCGCAGCAGAGAGGTGTAGGCGTAATATGTTAACAGAAATACTCATCAACCGAATAATATTTTAACAACAAGTGTGAATGGTATAAGAAGCCATATAATATATGCACCTGCCAGAATAAGAAACAGCACGACATAAACAATACTCGCACCGCATAAGCGTCCGATGCGAAATATGAAACCGAGTATGTAACCAACTACTGAGTAGTCACCGTAAAGAGGTTTAAACAGGTGCTTGCGCGTAATATTCCACGCCAGTGCGTAGTCCATGCGCTCAAACAACTCTACAACACCGTGCCAGTATGCTCGAGTGCCGGCGACGTACCAATGATAAAGAAACCCAACGACGCGGTATATGAATCGTTGTCCAAGATAAATGAGCGCCGTATGCTGCATAATTTTATTATAGCTGTATTTCTAGTGCTTGTTAGGTGTTATAATACCGAGTATGAGAAAAAGACTTACGATACGAACAGCATACCTATATCTTTTTTCACTCGTGGGGCTTGTCCTGATTATTGTTGGTATGGTGCGATTGGTGAACTTGGGACTTAAAGTCTATATTTTCACCGATGCTGATATTTCCTATCGGTATCCGGGCCCAGCTCCAAAGCTTATACCTGGAGAAAGTGATGCTGTACGAGAAGAACCAACCAAAGAGGAGCTGGATGCATACTATGAAAAAGAACGTCGGTCTCGTCGACAACGTGATGCCGCAGGAGCGTTTGCGTCACTTATTATAGGTGTTCCTTTGTATGTATATCACTGGACATTGATACGGCGTGAGCGTGATTAGAGAAATCGCACCTCCTCTTCAAGTACTATACCAAACTTATCTTTTACTCGCCGCTTAAGTTCGCCGGTGAGTTTTCGAACGTCGTGTGCGGTTCCGGTACCGGTGTTTTCAATAATATTAGCGTGGAAATCTGTTACCCGTATACCACCGCGCCTTAGATTACGTGCCCCAACCGAATCGAGAAGGTATCCGGTGGGGATCTTACCATTAATGATGCGTGCACTATCAATCTGTGCGAGCGCCCGTTTTGATACATTCTTTATAAGTATGTTTTTAAAAAAACTTCCGGGACAGTTGCGTGTCTGATCATATTTCTTGCGCCGTACAGCTCTGATTTCTCTACTGCGCTTTTTTAATTGTTTCGCATTGCCTGGTTTGAGCACGAACGTAGTGCGCAGTATGATATACGGCCTGCTCTTGAAAACACTTTCGCGATATTTGAAGTTGCACGCCCCGTTAGTGAGCTCACGCGTCTGACCTGTGTCCCAAATGAGGACATGGTCAACTGACTCCGATATTGAGTGGCCGTATGCACCGGCATTACCAACAATTGCTCCGCCGACGGTGCCGGGAATATCAGTGAGCGTTTCCAGTCCTGCCAACCCGTCTGCAATTGAGACTGCAATAAGTTTTTCGAGCGGTGTTCCAGCATCTACTATAAAGTGATGCTGCCCTGTTCTATGAATGCCGCCACCTGTTATGTGGATGAGCAATCCTCTTAGCAGCCTGTCAGGAAATACGACATTACTTCCTCCCGCAATAATATGATGCGTAAGGGAGCGCTCTTTTGCCCACTGCAGTGCCGCGACGATGGTATTAGAATCCTGCGCGGTTACATAATACTCTGCGGTGCCACCAATCTTGAAGGTAGAGAGTGGTGCGGTGGAAACATTTCGTCTGATACGCAATGCCATGCCTCCATTGTAGTACAAAATCTATGAGAGATTTTATAGATAGCGGGTATGGACTATACTAAGGGGAATGCTGTACTCAATTCGCGGTACTATTGTGAGCAAGGGAGATAATTATCTTATTGTCAGTGTCGGGGCGGTGAGCGTAAAGGTTTTTACACACCAAGCTGTTCTCAGCAGTAATAAGCGTAAAGGAGGTGAGGTGTTATTGTATTGTCACCTCTATATTCGTGATAACCATATGGAATTGTATGGGTTTACCGACTCGCAGGCACTCAAGTTGTTTGAGATGTTTACTAAGGTGTCGGGTATTGGACCAAAGACTGCGCTCGCTATTCTGGACGTGGATACGGTAGACCGGATTGTGGCGGCAATTATTGAGCGTCGCACCGATTTTCTCACGCGTACATCCGGCATTGGAAAGAAGACCGCCGCACGAGTTATTTTAGAGCTGCAAAACAAGCTTCACTTGCCGAAGACTGATGAGATTACGGAGACTATGGATGTTGATGTAGACATTGAAGAGGCGTTGGTAAAACTGGGGTATGCACGTCGCGAAGTGAAAGAAGCAATAGCACAACTTGGCAGTGAGCCGAAGAAACTGGAAGAGCGTTTACGAGCTGCACTGCAGAGACTTTCATGAATATGCTCCGTTCTTTTTATCACACCGTACTCGCCTGGACGGGAAGTATCCGATATCGTCGCCCGAGTAGGAGATTATTTGTGGTCGGGGTGACCGGAACAAAAGGAAAATCAACAGTCATAGAACTCATGAATGTTATTTTTGAAGCGGCGGGCGAACGGACAGCGCTTCTGTCCACTGTGCGTCAGAAGATCGGTACCGAAACAGAACCCAATGAATGGTCGAACACTATGCCTGGACGGTGGCGTTTGCAGCGGTTTTTGCACAGAGCCGCCACTGAAAGATGTACGTATGCGTTTGTTGAGGTAACCTCCCAAGGAACCACACAGCACCGTCATCGATTTATTGACTGGGATGTTGCTGTTTTTTTGAACCTTCATCCAGAACACATTGAAGCGCATGGTTCATTTGAAAAATATCGGGAAGCAAAACTCAATTTTTTTCGTTCGCTGAAACACTCAAAAAAATCACGGCAGTATTTTCTCATTAACAGAGACGACCAGGATTCAATGTTGTTTTATGAAGTTGCGAAACGCGTACGGAGTGGTGAGGTGATATGGTTTAGCAAGAATGACGTGTTCAAGATGGTAGAAGGACTACGGGCAACATATCATCAGGAGTGGCTGCGTGCCGATTTTAATGTTGAAAATGTTGCAGCAGCAGTTGCTTTAGCACGCCTGCGTGGTGTTAATCGCGGCACGATACAGCGAGCGCTCGCCGAGTTCCCCGGTGTGCCGGGGAGGATGGAGTTTGTGCAAAAGAAGCCGTTTTCGGTTGTCGTTGATTATGCTCATACACCTGAGTCGCTGACTGCCGTTTATCGAAACCTCCGTACGAACTACGACTTTACTGACTCCTCACACCTCATTTGTGTTTTGGGAGCTGCTGGAGGCGGTCGGGATACGTGGAAGCGTCCTGAGCATGGTAAAATTGCTGCGAGCTACGGTGATGTGGTAATTCTAACAAGTGAAGACCCGTATGACGAAGACCCGCGTGCGATCATTGAAGATATGAAGCGCGGTATTGCCGAGTCGCCAGAAAAACCGCAGAAGGTGTATGAGATTATTGACCGCACGGAAGCTATTAAAAAAGCGCTAAGCATCGCACGCGAAAAAGATATTGTAATAATTACCGGCATTGGCAGCCAGAAGTGGTTTTACGGTCCGAACGGCAAAAAACAACCGTGGGATGAGGTGCAGACGGTGAAAGAATTGCTGCAAAATATAAATAAGGGATAGTGAAAAGCATATAACAGCAAGAGCGTATTATTGACACATATACTGGTGTTGTAGTATAAGATTAGTAGAACATTACCAGTAAATAGACTGAAGGAGTTTATTAATGAACAAAGAGCGTTTCGGAGAAATATGGATTGTGTTCGGTATGCAATTCGGCTCTGAGGGGAAAGGCGCAATTACCGAGTACCTCTCTCCTGCAGTGAGTGCGGGCGTGCGCATTGGTGCTGCTAATGCGGGACATACGATTTACTATCACGATGAGCGTTTCATAATGCGCCAACTGCCATCGGTGTGGATTAATCCGCACGCACAGTTGATTATTGGCATTAACGCCTTACTGGATGTAAGTCTCCTATTCCAGGAAGTAACTGCTATTGAGAAATTTCTGCCGGTTGTACATCGCCTGCGTATTGATTATAGGGCGCACGTGATTACTGAGGAACAGAAACGAGTCGAACAAGACAGTGATCTAGCTGTACGCATCAGCAGTACCTCTGCACAGTCGGGAGAAGGAATTGGCCGGGCGGCAGCTGATAAAGTTCTGCGCAAGGAGTCATGCGTATTGGCGCGTGACGTTGCTGAGCTGCAACCATATCTTTGCGATACAACAGATGTGATAAATACCTTACTGGAAGATGATTGCATAGTGCTCGTAGAGGGGACACAGGGGTTTGGCTTGAGTCTTGACCACGGATACTTCCCATACGTTACGAGTCGTGACACAACCGTCGCGGCACTTGCTGCGGGTATAGGGGTTGGTTTGCATGAGTTTCCGGTACGCGCCATCGGTGTAGTGCGAACGTACCCAATTCGTGTGGCTGGGCAGAGCGGTCCTTTTGGCCCCGACTCTCAGGAATTGACGTGGGAGGATGTGACTGCCCAAGCAGACGCGCCTCATCTACTCACTGAGAGGACGTCGGTTACCAATCGCGTTAGGCGCGTGGCTACATTCAGTAATGAGGGTATTGTGAGGGCAACGCGAATAAATCGACCGACGGAACTCGCGGTTACCTTTGCCGACTATCTCGATTGGGGAATGCACGAATCAGACATTCTCACTAAACCAGTCGAGGACTTCATTGATAGATTGGAGCAGCTAACGCAGGTACAGGTGATGCTTGTGAAAACTGGACCGCGTACCACGGTTGATTTCGAACCCTATCGTTTAAATATGTTACGCCGGCTTCGGCGGTAACCCAAAGCCCGAGTTGAAACACTCGGGCTTTTTATTTAAGTGGTGCATAAAAAAAGTAACTTTACAGTATTGCCGTACGGCGCTATCTTTTTTGATATGGAACTAAAAGATAAAGTAGTTGTAATTACGGGAGCGAGTAAGGGACTCGGCAGAGAACTTGCGCAGACATTTACAAAAGAGGGGGCGAAAGTGGTAATAAGCGCACGCTCGGAGAAGGAGCTACAGGAAGTAGCTGAGGAGCTTGGCGCACTTGCAATTGCAGCAGACGTTACAAAAGAGAATGATGTAGAAAGTCTTGCTCGTGATGTAGTTCGCGAGTACGGCCGTATTGATATCTGGATCAATAATGCAGGTGCATGGATCCCGCATGGGCCAATAGAGGAACTGGACATGAAACGGGTGCACGACATGATGGAGGTAAACCTATTTGGCACCATGTATGGTTCACGAGTAGCACTGATTCAAATGCGAAAACAGAACGGCGGTATGATTATTAATATTCTCTCTACGAGCGCATTGGAAGGACGGTCCGGTTCATCCGGGTACTGCGCAAGTAAGTATGCAGCGGTTGGATTTACGAAATCGCTTCGTAAGGAAACTAAGGACTCGGGGATTACCGTCATATCGATTTACCCGGGTGGTATGCAGACGAATCTCTTTGACGAAGAGAAACCGGAAGATATAGACAAATACATGCAACCATCTTTTGTTGTAGAAAGGATCGTGCAAAACCTACAGCAACGAGAACCTAAAGAGGAATTAATCATACGGCGACCAAGTAAATAAAAGACCATGAAGCAATTTACAGCTGTTCGCTCGGTTATTTTTCACAGGGATAAAATACTCATTATTCGGGAATCAATGAGGTATGCGGGAGGTACTCAGAAAGGAAAGTATGATTTCCCCGGCGGTAAAATTGAGCCGGGAGAACAATACGATGACGCTGTTAAAAGAGAGGTGTTTGAGGAGACTGGATTACGCGTAAAAGTTGGCAAACCTTTCCACGTTGGAGAATGGCGTCCGGAGATTAACGGTGAGCGCATTCAAATTATTGGGATATTTTTTGAGTGTTCACTCAGCGGTGATAGTGAAGTGAAGCTAAGCAGCGCTCATGATGCGTATAAGTGGATTGAACCGGAAGAGTATAAGCAACACAACATTACAGAGGAAACCGAACGTGCCTTCAAGGCCTATCTATTAAAGTAATAAAACTTCGTTATCGTGTTGCTATCCTGTGATACTTTGTTTTTATTGGAATAAAGTGGAAATATAGGAGTATGCAGGTACTGCTTCAGGAATATTTTAAAAACAAGAAGATAACCGTGATGGGACTCGGGCTTTTAGGGCGCGGGATAAATATTGTAAAGTTTTTGGCAAAACACGGTGCTCAGCTGACGGTGACTGATTTGAAATCAGAATCAGAGCTTGGACCGAGCTTAGAAGTACTAAGAGTTTATCAAAATATTACATACGTTTTAGGTGAGCATAGACTCAGAGATTTTCGTAACGTAGACATAATTATTAAAGCGGCGGGAGTGCCGCTTAATTCTCCATACATAGAAGAGGCACGAAAGCATAGTATTCCGGTGGAAATGGATGCGTCTCTCTTTGCAAAACTTACCGACGCCACTTTAATTGGTGTTACCGGCACGAGAGGAAAATCAACAACCACACAATTGCTCTACGAGATTTTAAAAAAAGACGCAATGAATAATACTCATAACGTATTTCTTGGAGGAAATGTACGGGGAGTTGCAACACTCCCACTTCTTGAGGTAGCGGGCAAGAGTGATCTTGTGGTGCTTGAACTTGATTCATGGCAGCTGCAGGGTTTTGGAGAGGCGGGCGCGAGTCCTCATATTGCAGTTTTTACCAATTTTCTTTTTGACCACATGAATTACTATAAAGGCGACGTGGAACGGTACTTTAATGACAAGGCAAATATTTTTCGGCACCAAGGCGCAGGCGATTATTTAGTGGTTAGTAAGGAGGCGGATGTTGTTATTAAGGAGCGTTATAAAAAACTGATACGGAGCACTGTGATTATTGCATCAACCACTGAGATATCGAACGACTGGAACATCCACATACCCGGATTACACAATAAGAAGAACATCGCGCTTGCCGTTAGAACTGCAAGAATACTTGGTGTTGCAGAGCAGGTAATTAAAATTACTGTTGAGCATTTTAACGGTATTCCCGGCAGACTGGAGTATGTGAGAACAGTGCGTGGTATTCAGATATTTAATGACACGACCGCCACCACGCCGGACGCAACACTTGCCGGACTGCAAGCGCTCTCTAAAAATAAAAATATTGTACTTATCATGGGAGGGTCTGAGAAGGAACTGGACATGACTCCACTCCTTCATAAACTTGTGGAGTACTGCAAAAAGATTATTCTTCTTCCCGGTAGCGGGAGCGAGCGCATTAAAAAAAAGCTGAGGCGGATTTCAGAATTACATGTGGAAGAGGTGGACGGCCTTAGAACGGCGCTCAGTATGGCGATGACTGTTGCGAGTGATGGCGATATTGTGCTTTTAAGCCCTGCATTCGCTTCCTTCGGATTATTTAAGAATGAGTATGATCGCGGAGATCAGTTTATTGAATATGTGAAAAAAATATGAGTATAGATTTTGATTCTATTAAACACGCCCACTTCATTGGTATTGGCGGAATAGGTATTTCTGCGATTGCTCGAATGATGCTCTTGGGTGGTAAAGAAGTGAGCGGTTCCGATGTTTCCCGGTCGGTAATTACCGATGAGTTAGAGAAGCTTGGTGCGCACATAGTTATTGGTCATCAGGAAAAAAATATTAATGAAGACATTGATATGGTGATATATACCACCGCTGTGCCGGAAGATAATTCTGAGTTCATTCAGGCACGGATGCTTAAAATTCAGACATATACGTATCCTCAGATACTCGGAGCGCTCTCACAAAAATACCGAACCATTGCGGTTTCCGGTACGCACGGGAAAACAACGACGACTGCCATGCTCGCAAAAATCTTTATAGATGCAAATCGCGACCCGACGGTTATTGTTGGTAGTCTGCTTAAGGAACATCACTCAAACTTTATTGCAGGAAAAGGCAGTGACCTTATTATTGAGGCGTGTGAGTATCGGCGATCATTTCTTAGTCTTAATCCTCATATTCTTATTATTACGAACATAGACAGCGATCATTTGGACTACTATAAAGACCTTGAGGATATTCAAGGTGCGTTTCATGAACTTGCCGGGAAGGTGTTGGAAGATGGGTATATTGTATGCAACCCAAACGACCCTACGGTTGCACCTGTTATTGGTGATGTAAAAGCGCGGATAATTGATTACACCACCGTCAAAAACAATTTTTCACTCACTGTTCTGGGACGACATAACATTGCAAACGCGCAAGCGGCGCTCTCGGTCGCAATAACTGCAAACATTACTATGGACATAGCCGTGAGAGCGCTTGAGGCGTTTAAGGGTACGTGGCGGAGGTGTGAGTATAAAGGGAAGATGACAACCGGCGCTCTCCTCTATGATGACTATGCTCATCATCCTACGGAGATACGAGCCACGCTTCAGGGACTGCGCGAGCGTTTTCCTAAAAACGAACTTATTGTTGTGTTTCAGCCGCATTTGTTCAGTAGAACAAAGCTGTTCCTGAAAGAGTTTGCAAAAAGCTTTAAAGAAGCTGATGAAGTTATCGTTGTGCCTATCTATGCTGCGAGAGAACAAAATGACACTTCCATCAACTCAGAGATGCTTGCTTCGGAGATTAAAAAGGTCGGTACAGATGCCTGTATGATGGAGGATGCGGTGGTTAATGATTATTTACTCTCAAATACCGACATAGACACTGTCGTAGTTATTATGGGTGCCGGGGATATCTACGAGATAGGAGAGAAATTAATAGAAGGCATCATGCGGTAGTGTATAATGGTAGCACTATGCGACTCACTTTTTATGGTGGAACAAAAACGGTTACCGGTTCGAACTATCTGCTCGAGCACGACGGTAAAAAGATTATTATTGACTGCGGCGTGTTTCAGGGGAGCAACTATGTAGAGCGGCAGAACTTTAAGCCGTTTCCTTTTGACCCCAAAGAGATAAGTGCGGCGTTTATTACGCATGCGCACATTGACCACACAGGACGTTTGCCAAAACTCATCAGAGATGGATTTTCCGGGACGCTGTATTCTACCGAACCGACGCGTGAGTTTTCACAACATCTGCTCAAGGATTCTATTAGTATCATGTCGCGAGAGTCAAAGCGGTGTAAAGAGACTGGGTTTTGTCTTCCGGAGAATATTGAGAAGCTCATGCAGCAGTGGAAAGGTGTGCCGTACCATGAATCGTTTGAACATGGTCCGTTCACAATTACATTTTATAATGCAGGGCACATTCTCGGTTCAAGCTTCATTGAAATACGGGCGGGAGACATTACGGTTGTGTTTTCAGGTGATCTGGGAAATTCACCGGTACCGCTAATCACGCCGCGCGAGCCGTTAGAGCGTGCCGACTACTGCCTCATTGAGTCCACATACGGAAATCGGGAACATAAGGCGCGGGCAAAAATTCGCGATGAACTTGAAGACATGATTGAGGACGCAGCACGGTCCGGCGGGACACTTATGATACCCGCGTTTTCCATGGAGAGAACCCAGATTCTCCTATACCATATAAATTCACTTATTGAGGAAGGGCGTATTCCTAAAATCCCTATATTTTTGGACAGTCCGCTGGCAATTCGTCTGACCAATGTGTATGAGCAATTTGTCGACGAGCTTGATATAAAACCTGAATATATTGGAAATGATGGAAAACTTTTTGAGTTCCCTGCCTTGAAAAAGACGTTGACTACCAAAGAA
The DNA here is from genome assembly GCA_011050075.1 of Candidatus Jorgensenbacteria bacterium. Lineage (GTDB taxonomy): Bacteria > Patescibacteriota > Minisyncoccia > UBA6257 > GWB1-50-10 > DRGK01. Next base: position 6,472 of record DRGK01000012.1, on the reverse strand, counting down.
TCACGTAGCATTGCGAGCGTAAAGCCGCCGAAGGTAATTATTGCAGGAGCGGGCATGTCGCAGGGAGGGCGTATTATTCATCATGAGAAACTCTATTTGCCGGACCCGAATAGCCATATTCTATTTGTTGGATATCAGATTAGAGGATCGCTCGGCCGTAGAATCCTTGATGGTGCTGAAGAGGTGCGCATTATGAAAAAAACAGTACCGGTTCGCGCGCGCGTAAAAGAGATATCCGGTTACTCGGCGCACGCAGACAAACGCCAACTTCTTGAGTGGTTAACTCCGGCTCGGTTCTCACTTAAGAGAGTGTTCGTGGTACAAGGTGAAATAGAACAGTCTGAACCATTCGCTCGTGCGGTACAAGACGAACTCGCTGTTGATGTGGTGATACCTTCGTATGGTGAGACGGTTGAATTGTTATAACGTATAATGAATAAAAGAAATGGCACGTGTTCCACAAATTTTTAAACCGACGATTAAAATCTGCGTATCAGGTGCGGCCGAAACGGGGCATTGTGCGCCTGATGCACACGAGAAAGCAGAATTGCTGGGTCGTGAAATGGCACGGCGGGGGATCGTGCTCGTAACCGGTGCCACCACCGGTATTCCGTACTGGTCAGCAAAAGGAGCAAAGATGGAGGGAGGTATTGTTATTGGATTTTCGCCCGCCGCATCAAAGTTGGCACACGTGAAGTCCTATAAACTGCCGCTTGATTACCACGACGTTGTTGTTTATACCGGCTTTAATTACTCCGGTAGGAACCTCATTTTGACACGCTCTTCAGATGCAATTATCACCATTTGCGGTCGAATGGGAACACTCAATGAATTCACTATTGGGTTTGAAGACAAAAAGCCAATGGGTGTTTTACAAAAAACTGGCGGTACAGCGGATATGATTGAGGATATTTTGAAGAAATCACACCGCGGCATGGGAAAGACAATATTTTCAGATGATCCGATAAAGCTTTTGGATGGTTTGATAAAGCTGATAGAGGAAGAAGATAAACACAACGGGATCGTGTAGGTATATGAGACAGTTTTTGCTGGCGGTTGGATTGCTTGCCGGTACGATTATGGGAGCGGGTATTTTTTCGCTCCCATACGTATTCCGGCAGGTTGGTACCGGTCTCGGTACCGTATATCTCGTTGCGTTTGCACTCATATACTTTGTGATTCACTGGCGATATGCACAGGTGCTCCATGCAAACCAAGCCGGACACCACTTTTTTTATTTCGCAAAAAAGTATCTGCCTCAGTGGGCTGCACGCCTCGCTTCATTCACCGTTCTCGGCGGCTTACTATTCACTCTAACGGTATATCTTATTCTTTCGGCGAGTTTTGCGAACATTGCGTTTAATGGATTCAGTTCGACAGCGGTCATTATGTTTTGGTTGCTGGGCTCGGTGTTCATATTTGTGAGGACATGGGTTTTGGGCGTCGCCGAGATTGTCGGTATTGGAGGTATTGCGCTTATTGTCCTTGTGATTTTGTTTACGGGCGGCGTGGGTACGGTTGATGTACCAGTCATACAGCCTGTTAGTATACCTCTATTATTGTTGCCGTTTGGACCATTGTTATTTGCGTTTGCGGCACGCTCCGCGATACCGAAGGTGTATGAAGTGTATCGGTCTGCACGTGAGAAATTCTCGCTTAAGCGAGCGATATTTTGGGGAACAATGATTCCAATTGTGGTGTATTTATTTTTTGTAGTGGGGGTTTTGCGGCTCGTGCCGGATGTTGCGCCGGACACCATCTCAAGTCTGGGATTTCTTTCACCGACCGTTATGTTATTGATTGGTGTAATGGGACTACTCACACTCTGGACATCATACATTATGATCGGGAGCAATGTATTTGATATCCTGCGTACTGACGTATTCAAGTCCCGGTGGGCAAGCGGGATTGTGGCTGTCTTCGCGCCGCTTACATTATATGCACTTGGTATACAGAACTTTCTTGTGGCGGTGAGCATTACCGGAGGCATCTTTTTAGCGCTGGAAGCTTCTTTTGTTATGATGATGTGGGCGAAGGCAGAGCCGCGCCGATATGTTGTTCTTGCCACTGTGCCGTTGTATATTATATTTGCCGTTGGTGCAGCGTATGAAGTAGTTCGGTTCGTGTTTTAGCCCTCATAGTTCAACGGATAGAACGTGAGCTTCCGGAGCTCAAGATGTGGGTTCGATTCCTGCTGAGGGCACAACTGTAAGGGTGTTACATTACGATGACCAACCGAAGGAAGTTGAACTTCCTTCGGTTGGGTTGAAGGGGATTGCTATAGGGATGCTTATTTTATTTTGATCTTGAAGAACCGATGCTTGCCGACTTTGAGGATGTCGTTGTCTTTGAGTGAAAGCATTTTGTTTATGTCGGTACGCGCTTCGCTGTTGATTTTCACCGCTTTCTGTTTGATGAGGCGTCGCGCTTCGCTCTTACTGGAAATACCCGCTTTAATAAGAAGGTCCACAATCTCAATTTCTTTTGAGACAAATAGTATTGGTGCATCGTGTGGTGTTGCGTTTTTGGAAAACACTTCAATGAATTCGTTCTCTGCGCGCTCTGTAGCATTTTCTGAGTGGTACGTTGTTACGATTTCACGTGCGATAGCAAGCTTTGCGTCACGCGGTTTTAGTTTTTTTAGTTTTTTAATATCCGCGAGCGGCATGGTAGAGGATAGCTCCGCAACGCTGAACATTACCTCGTCATCCAGAGCCATTACCTTACCGAACATATCATTTGGCTCGTCATCTAAGTTAATGAGCCCCCCCTCACTCTTATTCATTAACTTCTTTCCAGTTTTCGGGTTCTCTAAGAGCTTGGTGGTGAGTACGAATTTTTCTTTCCCTTTCATTTTTTTGAGCAGTGTTCGCCCCAGCATCATATTGAACATCTGATCGGTGCCGCCGATTTCCATATCTACATTCATGGCGACTGAGTCATATCCTTGCATAAGAGGATAGAGGAACTCATGTAACCACACATCCTTATTTTCCTCAATCCGTTTTTGAAACATTCCGCGCTTGACCATTTGCTGGACCGTTACGTGCGACGCGAGCTCTAAAACGTCTGCGAAGGAGAGTTTTTTGAGCCACGTGGAATTGAACTTTACTTTCGCAGCATTGCTGCCCGAGAATGCGATTATCTTACTCGCTTGTTTTTTAAATGTTTTGGAGTTCTCTTTCACCTCTTTATAGTTCAGCTGTGTGCGTGTCGCTGACTTTTCACTTGGGTCGCCGATACGAGCGGTGAAATCACCGATGAGAAAGATAATTTCGTGTCCGAGCCTCTGGAGACGTCTGAGTGTTAGGAGATTGGTTGCGTGCCCGATATGGAGGTGCTGCCCCGTCGGGTCAACGCCGTGGTAAATACGCAGCTTTTTTCCGCTCCGCAACACTTGCTCCAGTGCTTCTCGGGACGGGTATATGGTGTCCACGCCTCGTGAGAGCGCCTCATTTATTTTTTGCTTGTCCGTCTCTGGCATATTCCCATTGTATCACGGAAACAAAAAACGGCTCATACCGAGCCGTTGCTTTGAGACAACCAATTGGTTATTTCTTCGTCTTAACAATTTCATCAATAATGCCGTACTCCCTCGCTTCTTTTGGATCCAGGTGGAAGTCACGGTCGGTATCCTTCTCAAGTCTCTTGAGTAACTGGCCGGTGTGTTTGGCGAGGATGCGGTTGAGCTTATCCTTGATCTTAATGATGTGCTTTGCGGTGATCTCGATCTCTATTGCCTGTCCCTCAACGCCACCCATTACCTGATGTAACATGATTTCCGAGTTTGGAAGTGCGAGCCGCTTGCCCTTTTGTCCGGCTGCCAGAAGTACCGCACCCATGGACGCCGCGATGCCGACGCAGATAGTAGAGACAGGTGCTTTTACATGTTGCATCGTGTCATAGATTGCCATACCGGCAGTTACCGAGCCACCGGGCGTGTTGATATAGAGTAAAATATCTTTTTTTGAATCCTGATGGTCAAGGAATAAAAGCTGCGCAATAATACTGTTTGCGAGTGAGTCGGATATTGGTCCGCCTAGGAATATGATCCGCTCTTTGAGGAGGCGGGAATAGATATCATAGACCCGTTCGCCGTCCGGCGATTTTTCGATAACGGTCGGGATTAACATAGTGTTTCTATTAAAGCGTAAAAAACACTAAGGGTCAATATAATTTTGGTTGCTTATTGAAGACAGAGGAGTAATAATGGGAAAAATAATGGATTTTTCTTTCGTTATTAATAAACCATACCTCTTAGTACATGCATTAAATGTACGCCAACCAACTCCATTTCCGGAGTGGAAAATATTTAAACAGGGGATTAAGAAGGAATACCCAGAGCTTGTGAAGTACCTTGCGGACCACCGATTGTATGAGGTTCTGTTTCTATACCTCAATGCAGATAAATTAGTTGAAGAATTTGGCGGGGATGTAGAACAATTAATCAAAAGAGGACTTAGTCATAAAGCATTTGAGCAATTATACCGTGAAACAGAGAAATACTGCGCTTTTGTTGAACGTCAATGGAAGCAGAATAAAGACCTGGTTCTTCGTGAACTCCCTGCGATTACCGGTCTCACGTTGCCGAGTGAGGATATCACGGTGTACATAACGCACCCTGCCTTACGTAACGGCGTTGCACTGTTGCGATTAAATGCCATTTGCTGGGGGCATCCTGAGGATTGGAAAAATTATACAACGGTGTATTTATGCCATGAATTACTGCATATACTGACGATTAAACAGCGAGACAGTGAAGTGATGCACGCAATTATTGAACTTGCTTGTGACAACGAGCTGAGGATTCGTTTGAATGGTATGGGGGAGTACTTTAATGAAGGCGGCAAGCAAGTGGGTCACTCTGAGTTATTGAAAATTGAGAAGAAGATATTGCTGCATTGGCGGAAATATTTGAAAGATGATAAAAAGGATATTTTTGAATTTGAAAAGGTGGTGAAACACTTACTTAAAAAATAAAAACCCGCTCGAAGCTCGAGCGGGTTTTGGTTTGTGCGGACTACATTTCCTATTATGGGAACGTATATGGGCCGCATACTTCTGGGTTACAGGGAACAATGTCAGGATTACACGGACTGTGTGGGTTTAGAGGAAGACATGGCTGTGTAGGTGGACATGGGTCGTTGGCAGGATGGCATGCCCTCGCCGCACCATTCTCGGCTGTATTGACCTTTATAACAGCTGCATTGGTGTGGCGACCTTCCTGTTCCTGAGACGTTACTTTGATGAGTTCCATAATCACTTCCTTTCGGTTGAGTTATAATCCCCACACGCCGGTGTAAGGATTGTATTGACAGTCATTCGGTTTGGCATACAGATTGTTGTCGGGCGAGCTGCCTTGTGCCTTTGGTCTACAGTCAAAGCATGCGTACCTGTATTCACAGTCCCGACATACCTCTATATTGTCCTTGTTAAGAAAACGGATTTCCTTTGCTTTATTGTTTCGTAGAATATTATGTAGGCTCTTTTCAGACACGTTCCCGAGTGGTGCATCTCGTTCCATAATACAGGGATAGACGTCCCCGGCTGCTGTTACGCAGATTGTTCTCGAAAAACACTGGTGCCCGTATCTCATTCTCCGGAACGTTTCGGTAGAGCATTGGAATTCAGGTGAAGTTTTTCGCTGTGCAGGAAGGAATTTATCAGCGACAATGCTGGCGTTACATCCTCTGCCGGAAGGACGGACGAAGTCGTATCTGACGTTTTGGATGCCAAGATTTTCTCTCGCGAACTTCATCGTCGCTTCGACATAATCTTGGTTGACGTTCATCACTACCATTGCTGCACGCAGTTTGATTCCTTTTTCCTGCATCTTCTTCGCGTTCATGACCGTTTTCTGAAAACTCCCCTTACCGAGCGTGACGCGTTCATGTACGGCAGCGCTTGGTCCGTAGAGGGATATGGCAACGGCGATGTTATGGCGAGCGAGGAAGTCAATTCGCTCCTCATTCAAGAGAACGCCGTTAGTGAACACTTCAATGAACTCGTACCCGATCTTTTCCGCGCTTCGTATAAGATCGAGCAGAGCTTTTCCAATAAAGAATGGTTCACCGCCGATGAACTGGATCTTACAACACCCAAGGGCGTATGCCTCTTCCATGACGCGTACCCAGTCGCTGAACGTCATGCGCTCGTCATTAAAGATCTTCGGCGCACTTTCGCTGTAGCAATGTAGGCACCTGAGGTTGCAGCGCGCAGTAACCTCAAGCCAGAGAAAGCTGAGTTCAGGCGGCGGCTCAAGTTCTACTTTCTCGACGTGATCTTTATCTCCAAGGAAACTACCAAGGCCTGCATTTTCTAGGTCTTGGAGATAAGAAATTGTTTCGCACTGATCAAAGTCCGCGTTGTGTTCAAGAATCTCGGAGAGGGATACCTCGCATTCACAGAGGTCTAGTAGCCTTACCGCTTGTTCGTCTATTGAAAAAACGTCTCCACTGGACAGATTATAGAG